>JAKAHP010000311.1 GCA_021825505.1 Pseudomonadota bacterium | reverse complement strand
GCGCGCCAGCTCCAGCAGACCCTTGCGGTCGCAATCGCGGATCACCGGCACCACCAGGCCGTCCGGCGTATCCACGGCGATGCCGATGTGGAAGTACTTCTTCAAGGTCAGCGTCTCGCCCTTGGCGTCCAGTGAGGCGTTGAAGGCGGGAAAGGCCTGCAGCGCGGCCACGGCGGCCTTGATCAGGAACACCAGCGGAGTGATCTTGAGATCTTTCTGCTCCGTGCCCAGCTGCTTGCGGAAAACCTCCATCTCGGTGATGTCGGCCACATCGTGCTGGGTGACGTGCGGAATTTGCACCCAGTTGCGCGATAGGTTGGCGCCGGTGGCGCGCTTGATCTTGCTGAGCGGTTGCGTCTCGACCGGCCCGAACTTGCCGAAGTCCACCTCCGGCCAGGGCAGCAGGTTCAGGCCCGTGCCGCCACCCGCCGCGCGCGCGCCGCCACCGACCAGCGCCTGCTTGACGAAGGCCTGCACGTCCTCGCGCAGGATGCGTCCGCCCTTGCCGCCGCCCTTGACTTGGGCGAGATCCACACCCAGCTCGCGCGCGAACAAGCGCACGGCCGGCGTGGCGTAAGGCACTTGCGCCGGCATCACCGCGCTACTGTCGAAGCGCACTGGCGGCATGGCCGCCGGGCGGGCCGGCGCCGGCGCAGATTCCGCCTTGTCTTGCCGCTCCGGGAGAGGCGCCTGTCCTGAGCTTGCCGAAGGAGCCCGCCCTGAGCTTGCCGAAGGGGCCTGTCCCGAGCTTGTCGAAGGAGCCTGTCCCGAGCTTCCGGATGAGGGCTCGTCTACGCGCGCACTCGCAACCTCCGCCGCAGCGCTCTTCGAACCCTCAGCCCCCGCCCCCCTCCCGGCGGGAGTGGGCGATCGGGCAGCCTCCGCCGCCTCGATCAGCGCGATCACCGCGCCCTCCGACACCTTGTCGTCCAGCTTCACCCGCAGCGCCTTCACCACACCCGCCACCGGCGCCGGCACCTCCATCGTCGCCTTGTCCGATTCCAGCGTCACCAGCCCCTGGTCCTTCTTCACCACATCGCCAGGCTGCACCAGCAGCTCGATCACCGGCACGTCGTGGTAGTTGCCGATATCCGGCACCTTGGCTTCGATCTGCGAGGACATGCGCGCTCCTGCATCCGGTACTGTTGAAGCCCGATTGTCGCGCAACGCACCGCGCGCGTCATGCTTTGTGTAGCCTGTCACAGGCACGCACGGGCCCGCTTCGCGCCGCTTGCATGCGCCGGGTGAGGGGGTCAGAGTGCCACACCGGTCTATGTCCGGGGCCGCCACTGCCCGCCCGTGATCCCGGCAGGCATCCATCCCATTTCCGTGGAGGAACCACCCCATGCGCTTCCCGATACGCGGGCCTGTTGCGTTGTGTTCGACACTGGCTGTGCTGCTGCTCGGCCTGAGCATGCCCCACGTCGCGCTGGCGGCCGACGGCTACGTCAACGGCTACGTGAATCTGCGCGCCGGCCCCAGTGCCCGCTACCCGCGCGTGTTCACGCTGCCTCCGGGTACGCCGATTGCTGTCTTCGGCTGCACGGCGGGCTGGGGCTGGTGCGATGTGCGCGGCGATGGCATGCGCGGTTGGGTCGCGGCGAATTTCGTCCGTTATCCCTACCGGAACCGGCGTGTCGTGCTGTCGTCCTATGGCGCACGTATCGGCGTGCCGATCATCAGCTTCGTGCTTGATGCCTATTGGGGTGACCACTACCGCGACCGTTCCTGGTATGCCGAGCGGACGCGCTGGGCGCATCCGGACTGGTCGCCACCGGCGCGCCGGTATCCCGGCCGGGCGCACCGTCCGGGTCCGCCGGCTTCGCGCTGGGGCAACGGCCACGATCGGGGTCATGGTCACGATCGGCCACACGGCCCACCCGGTGGTGGCGGCGGCGGCGATGGCGGCGGCGGCGGCTGAGGAGCCACCGCGCGGGGCGCACTCAGGACGCCGCGGATGCCCGTCGCAGCAGAACCTCGCGCTGCGGAAACGGCATCACGATGCCGGCGGCGTCCAGGGTCTGCTTGGTCATGCGCGGCAAGTCCATTTGCAGAGGCCACCAGTCGGCATGCTGCGCGAACGCGCGCAACGTCACGTTGACCGTGCTGTCGCCCAGGCCTGAGACGTATACCTGCGGCGCCGGATCGCCCAGCACGCGTGCATCGGCCTGCAGCATCGCGCGCAGCACCGCCAGCGTGCGCTCCAAATCCTCGCCGTAGCCGATGCCAACCTGCACCTCGGCGCGGCGCGTGCTGCGGCGGTTGTAATTGACGATGGCGTCGGCCCCGACCTTGGCGTTGGGAATCACCGCCACGCGGTTGTCGGCCAGCACCAGAGTGGTGTGCATCAGGCTGATCGCCTCCACGCTGCCGCTGTAGCCGCCCGCGTCCACCCAGTCACCGGTGCGAAACGGCCGGAACAGGATCAGTAGCACGCCCCAGGCCAGATTGGACAATGAGCCCTGCAGCGCCAGGCCGATGGCCAGCCCAGCCGCGCCCACCGCCGTCACCAGCGAGGCAGTGGGCACGCCCACGTAGCCCAGCACGGCGACCGCGATCAGCACGATCAATGCGCCGTAGAGGCTGTTGCGCAAAAACGGGATCAGCGTGGGCTCGACGCGTGCGCGCTTGAGCATGCGCCGTACCAGGTTGGCCACACCTGCCGCCAACCACAGGCCCAGCGCGAACAGCAGCAGGGCGAACAGCAGGCGCAGGCCCAGCTGCGGCCCGGCGTGCGAGAGATCAGGCAAATCGAAGCGGCGCAGCCAATCGTGCATGGCCGGGGTCTCCTCCGCGCAAATCAGGCCATCAGCCTATCAGGGCGTTAGGCAAGCACCCCGATAGTTGAAGAACAGTCATACCTTGTGCACGCGGCAAGTCCGCATGCGCCTAATGCGGAGGCGAAGGTGGGCCCGGACCGGTGCCGGATGCGCGACCCGAGCAAGTCCAGGGCCGGCGCTTTCTCGACGATCCGCCGGCATGGCGCATGCGCCGCGCCGACCGGCGTGATCTGTGCACAAGGTCACGCTTCGATGCATGTGCGGCAATGTTTTGCCAGCGATGGCTCAATTCGACCGCCCGCCTGCCGCCTTTCCGCACGCGGTCACAACCGCATGCAGGGCAAGCGCATGCTCGATCTCGAGCACGGGCGCGCCGGCGGCAGCAGGCACCAGAACGCCGCAATGCGTAACAGCGCACGTCTTGATGGTTTGTCACAGAAGCAGACCCGGTGCGCGGACCGCCGCACGAACGCTGTGCGGACCGCGGCGCATCCTGTCGCCATGGCCGCTCCACGCACACACAACCCAGGCTTCCGTCGCTGCGGATACTTGCTCATCGCGCTGGTGTTGGCGCTGGCTTTGACTGTGCCGGCGTTAGCACAACCCGTCGGCACGCAGTTGAGCATCCGCATCACGCCGCGGGCCGCGGCGCTGATCAGCGCCCTGCAGCATGGCCTCAGCCCGGCCCAGGCGCTGGCCAGCCTGCCGGCAGCGGATTCGCGCCAGGCCTTCGCACAGTCCTGCGATGCAGCGGGCGGCAACGCGTTGATCACCGACCAGCCCACGTTGCACCAGCGCGTGT
>JAKAHP010000310.1 GCA_021825505.1 Pseudomonadota bacterium | reverse complement strand
CGCTCGGGGCCGACGAGGTGCGCGCCCTGCACGTGCTGCGCATACGCTGCAAGCGGCTGCGGCTGGCCTGCGAGCGTTTTGCCGGGGTGAGCTCCAAGCCGCGGCGGCATGCGGCGCTGGCGCGGCGTTG
Organism: Pseudomonadota bacterium; assembly: GCA_021825505.1. GTDB lineage: Bacteria > Pseudomonadota > Gammaproteobacteria > Burkholderiales > Burkholderiaceae_C > Thiomonas_A. The sequence continues at coordinate 3,474 of JAKAHP010000310.1, read as the reverse complement.
CGAGAAGCTGCAGGGCGTGCTCGGCAACTGGCACGACGTCGAGCGCCTGCGCGCGCAGGTCGGCGCGGCGCTGGCCGCCGCGAGCGACGCGGCGCTGGCCGCGCGCGCGGCCGAGGCGGTGCGCGCCGCACTCGCGCTGTGCGCCGACTGACTATTGCGCGCGCGCTTCAGCCGAGCACGCCGCGCGCGATCTCGTCGGCGCGGTGGCAGGCCACCCATTGCTCGCCCTGCAGACGCAGCACCGGGCGCTCCGCGCGGCAGCGCGCTTGCGCGTGGGGGCAGCGCGGATGGAAGGCGCAGGCCGACGGCGGATGCAACGGGGACGGCGGTTCCCCGGCGAGCACCACACGCGCCGTGCTGCGGTGCAGGCGCGGCGTGGCCGCCACCAGCGCGCGCGTGTAGGGGTGCAGCGGCGCGTCGAGCACCTGCCGCGCCGCGCCGCTTTCGACGCAGCGGCCCAGGTACATCACCAGCAGATCGTCGGCGATGTGACGCACCACGTCGAGGTCGTGCGAAATGAACACGTAGGCGACGCCGAATGCGTCGCCAAGCTCTTGCAACAGGTTCAGCACCTGCGCGCGCACCGAGACGTCGAGCGCCGAGGCCGGCTCGTCGGCGACGACCAGCGCCGGGTGCAGCATCAGCGCGCGCGCGATCGCGATGCGCTGACGCTGGCCGCCCGAGAACATATGCGGGAAGCGCATCGCATGCGCGGCGTCGAGTCCGACCCGCTGCAACATCGCACACGCCGCATCGCGCCGCTCGGCGGCGCTGCCGCGGCCGCGCAGGCGCAGCGGCTCGGCCAGCGCATCGCCGACGCGCTGGCGCGGGTTCAAGGACGCGTAGGGGTTCTGGAACACCATCTGCACCCGTGGGCGGGCGCGCCGCAGCGCGCGCGCATCGTCGAGCGCGACCACTTCGCCGTCGAGCCGCACGCGTCCCGCGCTGGGCGCCTCGATCAGCGCCAGCAGGCGCGCCAGCGTGCTCTTGCCGCAGCCCGATTCGCCGACCACGCCGAGGGTGTGCGCGGCGCGCAGCTCGAACGAGACGCCAGCCAGCGCCTGCACCGTCTCGGCGCGTTGCCACGGCGCGCGCCGCAACAGGTAGTCGCGATGCAGGTTGTCGACTTCGAGCAGCGGGGTCATGGTGCGGCGTCGTCGCCCAGCGGAAAGAAGCAGCGCACCGGCTGCGCGTCGCCGCGCAGCGCCGGGTGCTCGAGGCGGCAGCGCGGCTGCACGCGCGGGCAGCGCGGCGCCAGCCGGCAGCCGCGCCCGCGCGCGTGCGCAGCCGGCACGCTGCCGGGCAGCGCGCGCAACGCGGCATCGGCATGCTGGGGCAGCGCCGCCAGCAGGGCCGCGGTGTAGGGGTGGCGCGGCGCGTCGAACAGGCGCGGCAACGCGCCGTACTCGACGATCTCGCCGGCGTACATCACCGCAGCGCGTTGGGCAGTCTCCGCGACCAGCGCGAGGTCGTGGCTGATCAGCAGCAGGGCCATGCCGGTGTCGCGCTGCAAGTGCAGCAGCAACTCGACGATCTGCGCCTGGATGGTCACGTCGAGCGCCGTGGTCGGCTCGTCGGCGATCAGCAGGCGCGGCCGGCGCGCCAGTGCCAGCGCCAGCATCGCGCGCTGACACATGCCCCCCGAGAGCTGGTGCGCGTAGGCGTGCAGGCGCGCCGCTGGGTCGGCGATGCCGGCGCGCGCGAGCAGCTCGCACGCCGCAGCGCGGCGCGCGGCGCGGCCGCGCACGCCGCCCAGGCGCAGCACTTCGTCGAGTTGCCAGCCCAGCGTGAAGCAGGGGTTCAGACTGGACGCCGGCTCCTGGAAGATCATCGCGATGTCGCCGCCGGCCAGCGCGCGGCGCGCCGCCGCAGGCAGCGTGAGCAGCTCGCGGCCGTCGAATGCGAGCCGCACCGCGTCGACGCGCGCGGGCGGCGGCAGCAGGTCGGCCAGTGCCAGCGCGGTCATCGTCTTGCCCGAGCCGGACTCGCCGACCAGCGCCAGCACTTCGCCGCGCTCGAGCTGCAGGTCGACCCGCTCGACCACCGCGATGTCGCCGAAGCGCACGCTCAGCGCTTCGACCTCGAGCAGCGCGCGCGGCGCAGGCGCGGCGGCGGCGGCGGCGGCGAGCGGTGCGTGCGCGTTCATCGTGCGGCGGCCGCGGGCGCGGAGGCATCAGTGGCATCGGTGCCCAGCCGAGGGGCCAGCGCGGCATCGCTGCGCAGGCGCGGGTCGAGTGCGTCGCGCAGCGCGTCGCCGAGCAGGTTGAAACCGAGCACGGTGAGCAGGATCGCCAGCCCGGGGAAGGTCACGACCCACCAGGCGCGCTGCATGAACTGCATCGCGTCGGCCAGCATCGTGCCCCATTCGGGGATGGGTGGCTGCGCGCCCAGGCCGAGGTAGCCCAGCGCCGCGGCGTCGAGCACGGCGCCGGAGAAACCCAGCGCGGCCTGCACGATGAGCGGCGAGGCGCAGTTGGGCAACAGCGTGCGCAGCATCAGGTGCAGCGACCCGGCGCCGGCCACGCGCGCCGCGGTGACGTAGTCGCGCGGCAGCTCGGCAAGCACCGCGGCGCGCGTCAGGCGCAGATAGATCGGCACGTTGACCAGTGCGATCGCCGCGATCGCGTTGCGCAGGCTGGGTTCGAGCACCGCGACGATCGCGATCGCCAGCAGCAGGCTGGGCAGCGCCAGCATGATGTCGACGACGCGCATCAGCAGTGCGTCGACCCAGCCGCGCCAATAACCGGCGAGCAGGCCCAGGGCGGTGCCGACCCCCAGCGACAGCGCGACCGATTGCAGGCCGATGCCCAGCGACAGGCGCGCGCCGTACAGCAGCCTTGACAACAGGTCGCGGCCGACGGCATCGGTGCCCAGCGGCGTGGACCAGCTGCCGCCGGCCAGCCACGCCGGCGGGCGCAGGATCGCACCCTGATCCTGCGCGATCGGCGAGTGCTGTGCGAACACGCCGGCGCCCTGCGCCGCCACCAGCACCAGCGCGACGAGCACGCAGCCCGGCACGGCTTCGGGGCTGGCGCGCAGCGCGCGCCAGGTGTCGGTCCAGTCGGACATGCGCATCGGATGGCCTCACTGACGGTGGCGGATACGTGGATCGGCCAGCCCGTAGCACAGGTCGACCGTGAGGTTGACCGCGATGATCAGGCAGGCGACGAGCAGGATGCCGCCTTGCACGACCGGGTAGTCGCGCTGGTAGATCGCCTGCACCAGCCACTGCGCGATGCCCGGCCACGAGAACGTCGTTTCGGTCAGGATCGCGCCGGCGAGCAGCGTGCCGGCCTGCAGCCCGGTGACGGTCAGCACCGGAATCAGCGCGTTGCGCAGCGCATGCACCAGCACCACGCGCCACGGCGCGACGCCGCGTGCGCGCGCCGCGCGCACGTAGTCGGCGCCGAGCACCTCGAGCATCGCCGAGCGCGTCATGCGCGCGATCACCGCCAACGGAATCGTCGCCAGCAC
>JAKAHP010000033.1 GCA_021825505.1 Pseudomonadota bacterium | reverse complement strand
ACATGGCAGGAGCTGGCGCCGGGCGAGGATCGCGGCGTGCCCTCACCTTACTACATCCGGTGCGCCGGCAGGCACTTGGCGGCGCGCGCCAGGCCGCCGTAGGCCTCGAGCATGCGTTCGACCCAGGCCGCGACCGGATCGTCGGGCGCGGCCAGTCGCGGGGTGCCGAGTACCCGCGCCCACTGGAACGCGCCGAACACCGCGTGGTCGGCGTAGGCCGGTTGCGCGCCGGCGACGAAATCCTGCCGCGCGAGCACGCCGCGCAGCGGCGCCAGCGTCTGGCGCAGTGCCGCCAGCGCGGCGTCGCGCTCGGCGCCGATCGCCTCGAGACTGCGCCCGAATGCGGCTTCGCGGGTGGTGCGGAAATATTCGCGGTCCTTGGCGTGGAGCGCCGGCGGAATGTCGGCGATGATGCAGCGCGCCACGGCCGGGTGCAGCACGTCGCTGGCCCATTGGTTGACGAAGCGCGCGACCGCCCGCCCGTGCGCACAGCCGAACAGCGACGGGCGCTGCGGGTAGTGGTCCTCGAGGTACTCGGCGATATCCCAGCTCTCGTGCAGCCAGCGCTGGCCGGCGACGAGCACCGGCACCTTGCCCTGTCCCGACGGCGCGATCGCGTCCTTCTCGGTGAAACGCCAGGCCACGGTGTCGACCGCCAGCCCCTTGTGCGCCAGGGCCAGCCGCGTGCGCCAGCAGTTCGGGCTGAATCTGAGTTCGTCGTCTTCGCCGGCGAGGTCGAACAGGCGCAGGGTATCGCTCATCGCGGGGTTGCCTTCAGGGAATCGATCGGGATCGGGGCGCAGGGGCCGCGGGGGCCCGGCGCAGATTACTCGATCGATCGATTCAACTCAACCCGGCTCCGCGTGCCCTGCTCAAGCCATCGCCGGGCCGCCCCAAGATGGCTTGACCCCCTCGGGGGATGAAGGCAGGACCAGCGAACACGCCTGCGCGTGTTCGCGCGCCTGCCGAATCCGAGCCGCTTGCAAGCGGCGAGGTGGAACGGGCCGGGCGCAGCCCGGTCCTGGGGGCACTCAGATCCCGAGCTCGGCGAACAGCGCGTCGACCGCGCCCTGGTCGAGGCCGCCCGCCGCCGCGCCTGCCGTCGGCGCCGCAGCGTGCTGTCCCGCGGGCACGCAGCCGCGGTCGCGCAGCGCCTCGTGGATGCGCTCCTCGACCGCCTGCAGCAGCGCAATGGTCTTCTTCAGACGCTGGCCCGCCAGGTCCTGCGCCTGCTGGCCGTCGACGATGCTCTGCAGGCGCTGCTCGATCGCGCTCAGCGCCGCGTCGATGTAGCCGCCGCGGCGCGCTGCCGTTTCGATCGCCTGCAGTTCGCGCTGTGCCGCTTCGGCCGCGTCCAGCGTCGTCATCGCCTGCGCCTCGCCCATGCGCAGCGCCTCCTCGAGGGGCGCGCTGGCGCCGTGGATGTCGACCGCGACCCCGCTGATGCGGCGCACGCCCTCGGTCAGCAGCGCGTCGGCCTCGCGCAGCCGGCGCAATGCTTCGATATTGCACAGTACCGCCCGATCCATCGTCGGCGTCCTCCGCTCAGCAGGCCAGCGCGCCGATGCGCTGCAGGATGGTGTCGATACGCGCCTTCAGCGCGTCGGCCGGGAACGGCTTGACGATGTAGCCGTTGACCCCGGCTTGCGCCGCCTGCAGGATGTTTTCCTTCTTCGCTTCGGCGGTGACCATCAGCACCGGCAGAGCGCGGATATGCGGATCGTCGTGGCGACGGATCGCGTGCAGCAGCTCGATGCCCGACATGTTCGGCATGTTCCAGTCGGTGACGACGAAGTCGACGCTGCCGTATTCGATGCGCCTGAGCGCCTGTTCGCCGTCCTCGGCCTCGTCGATCGTGCCGCTGACGTGCCCGGTCTGCGCCAGCAGGCCACGGATGATGCGGCGCATCGTCGGGAAATCGTCCACCACGAGGAACTTCACGGTCGGTCCTTAGACATCGAACTCGCCCGGCACGACCTTCGCGTCGGGCTGTGAAGTCATTGTCGGCGGCGCAGGCGCCGCGTGCGACCGTGGCGGGCGCGATCCGCCGCGCGTTCCGGTACTTTGTCACGGTCGCCGCGAAAATCGGCGGCCGCGCGGCCTCAGCCCGGGTGCACGACGACCAGCAGCGCGCTGGCCGCGGTCTTGCCGACGTTGCTGATCGCGTGCGCGACGTCGGCGGCGTAGCGCGCGGTCTCGCCGTGGCGCACGCGACGCTCGTCGGCGCCGCTGCGCACCGTCAGCGCGCCGCCCAGCACCGAGAGGTGCTCGCGGGTTCCGGCTTCATGCGGCTCGGACGCGAGCACCCCGCCGGCCTCGATGGTCAGCTCGTACCACTCGAAGCGACCCGCCAGCTCGATCGGGCCGAGGATGCGCAGATCGCAGCGGCCGTCGGGGCTTTTCAGCGCCGGGATCGCGTGCGGCGGCACCAGGCCGATCTCGGCGTCAGGGCGCTGCGGCGCGCCGCCGGCCAGCAGCTCGCCGAGCGCCACGCCCAGCGCGTTGGCCAGCCGCCACAGCACCGCGACGGTCGGATTGGCCAGGTTGCGCTCGATCTGCGACAGCATCGACTTCGACACGCCGGCGCGGCGCGACAGCTCGTCAAGCGACAGGCGCTGGCGCTGACGCAGGGTCTGCAGCGCGACGCCGACCGCCGGCGGGCCATCGCCGGAAGCCGCTTGTGGGTATTCGGGGGACGCTTGCGCCATCGTCAACTGTTCCGTATAGTGCACGAATCGTTCGATATTTCGAACTCGTTCGGTTTATCGACCGATCGTAGCACCTTGTCAGACCCTGTGCCGCGCGCGCGGCGCCCCTGGAGCCCCGCATCATGTCCGACGCCTTCCACGCCTCGATCCGCAGCGAACTCGACGCGATCCGCGCCGCCGGCATTTACAAGGACGAGCGCGTCATCGCGACGCCGCAGGGCGCGCGCGTGCGCACCGCCGACGGTCGCGAGGTGATCAACCTGTGCGCCAACAACTACCTCGGGCTGTCGTCGGACGCGCGCGTGATCGACGCCGCGCACGAGGCGCTGCGCAGCCACGGCTTCGGCCTGAGCTCGGTGCGCTTCATCTGCGGCACGCAGGACCTGCACAAGACGCTCGAGCGGCGGCTCTCGAGCTTCCTCGGCACCGAGGACACCATCCTCTACGGCTCGGCGTTCGACGCCAACGGCGGCCTGTTCGAGATCCTGCTCGGGGCCGAGGACGCGGTGGTCAGCGATACCCTGAACCACGCCTCGATCATCGACGGCATCCGCCTGAGCAAGGCTCGCCGCTATCGCTACGCGCACGACGACATGGCCGACCTGCGCACCCAGCTGGTGCAGGCCCGGCGCGACGGAGCACGCCACGTGCTGGTGTTCACCGACGGTGTGTTCTCGATGGACGGCACGATCGCGCGACTCGACGAAATGCGCGAGATCTGCGACGAATACGGCGCACTGCTCGGCATCGACGAATGCCACGCCAGCGGCTTCCTCGGGGCGCGCGGCCGCGGCACCCATGAACTGCGCGGCGTGTTCGGCCGCGTCGACATCATCACCGGCACGCTGGGCAAGGCGCTGGGCGGCGCCTCGGGCGGCTTCACCAGCGCCAGCGCCGACGTGGTCGCGCTGCTGCGCCAGCGCTCGCGCCCCTATCTGTTCTCCAACACCGTGGCGCCGGCCATCGTCGGCGCGTCGATCGCGGTGCTCGACATTCTGGAGGCCAGCACCGAGCTGCGCGACCGCCTCGAACACAACACGCGGCTGTTCCGCGCAGGCATCGAGCAGCTCGGCTTCGAGGTCAAGCCTGGCGTGCATCCGATCGTGCCGATCATGGTGTTCGATGCGGTGCGCGCACAGCGCCTGGCGCAGCGCCTGCTCGAGCTCGGCGTGTACGTGGTCGGATTCTTCTATCCGGTGGTGCCGCAGGGGCAGGCGCGCATCCGCGTGCAGATCAGCGCGGTGCACGACGAGGCGACCTTGCAGCAGGCGCTGGCCGCGTTCGCCCAGGCCGGCCGCGAACTGGAGCTGATCAAGTGAGCACGCCGCATCCGAAAGTCCTGATCGTCGGCGCCAACGGCCAGATCGGCTCCGAGCTGAGCCTGGCGCTGGCGCAGCGCCACGGCAACGAGCAGGTCGTCACCGCCGACCTGGCGCCGGTCGGTCGCCACCCGCAGCTGCGCCACGAGATGCTCGACGCCACCGCGCGCGGCGACCTCGCCGAAATCGTCGAGCGCCACGGCATCACGCAGGTCTATCTGCTCGCCGCGGCGCTGTCGGCCACCGGCGAGCAGGCCCCGCTGTGGGCCTGGAACCTGAACACCAGCAGCTTGCTGAACGTGCTCGAGCTGGCGCGCCAGGGCGGAATCGAGCGCGTGTTCTGGCCCAGCTCGATCGCCGCGTTCGGCCCCAGCACGCCGCGCGTCGACACGCCGCAGCGCACCGTGATGGAACCGACCACGGTGTACGGCATCACCAAGCTGGCCGGCGAAGGCCTGTGCCGCTGGTACCACGCGCACCACGGCGTCGACGTGCGCAGCCTGCGCTACCCCGGGCTGATCTCGTACAAGACACCGCCGGGCGGCGGCACCACCGACTACGCGGTCGACATCTTCCACGCCGCGGTCAAAGGCGAGCCCTACAGCTGCTTCCTCGAGCCCGACGAGGCTCTGCCGATGATGTACATGCCCGACGCGATCCGCGCCACCCTCGAGCTGATGGAGGCGCCGGCGTCGTGCATCGGCGAGCGCGGCAGCTACAACGTCGCCGCGATGAGCTTCACGCCGCGCCAGATCGCGGCGGCGATCCGCCGCCTGCAGCCGGGCTTCGAGGTGCGCTACGCCCCCGACTATCGGCAGGCGATCGCGCACGCCTGGCCCGATTCGATCGACGACTCGGTGGCGCGCGCCGACTGGGGCTGGCGCCCCGAGTACGGACTCGACGCGATGGTCGCCGACATGCTCGCACACCTGCGCGTCGCGGTCGCCGCCTGACGCGGCGGCGTCACGGCTGCGCGGCGGCCTCCGGGGCGTCGAACGCGTGCGCGCGCTCGACGCGCGCGATGCGCAGTTCATAGTGCGCGTACCAGTCGCTGCGACCCAGCGCCTGCGCGCGCAGGTGTTCGACGTCGGCCTTCCACGCCGCGATCGCGACCGGCGAATCCCAGTACGACACCGTGATGCCGAAACCGTCGGCGTCGCGGCACGACTCCACACCCAGGAAGCCGCGCTGCAGCGCGGCGAGCTCGACCATGCGTTCGGCCATCGCCGCGTAGCCGGTGTCGTCGCCGCGGCGCTGCGAACTGAAGATCACCGCGTAGTACGGCGGCTCGGGGGTGGTGCTGGCGAAACGGCTCATCGGGTGGTCTCCTCGGCGGAATCGGTGGTGGCGGCGGTCGCACGGCGCGTGCGCCGGTCGTGCGCCGCACCATGCTCAGTCCGCAACGCCCGCGGTCGCTTCCGCCACGCTGCAGATGCGCGCGAAACGATCGCGCAGCACCGCCGCGGTGCGACGCACGATGTCGTCGGCGACCAGCACGCTGCCGTCGGGTTGCGGCATGTCGAAGGTCAGGGTCGCGTCGGGCACGAAGTCGACGTCCCAGCCGAGGTCGGAAGCGTGGCGCGTCGTGGTCTCGCAGCACTGCTCGGTGCGGATGCCGCTGACGATCAGGCGGCGCACCCCGTGGCGGATCAGCCAGACGTCGAGCCCGGTGCCGACCAGCGCGCTGTGGCGCGACTTGACGAACTCGGCCGCCGGCGTCAGCGGCGCCAGCTCGGCCAGCGGGCGCACCAGGCCCGAGGCGCGCGCGAACGGGTTGTCGGCCTGCTCGGGGCCGTCGGCGTGCAGCACGCGCACGATCGGCACGCCGCGCGCCGTGCACGCCTCGATCAGCGCATTCTGCGCGAGCAGCCAGCGCGCGTAGCGCGACGCCTCGAAATAGGGACGATGGCGGAACGATTCCTGCGCATCGATCAGAATCAGACATGTGTTCATCGACAGCTCCAGCTCTTTGATACCCGTATTGTCGGGTCAGACGCCGCGTTCGCGTTGCGCGCCGACGGACCGGAACCGATCGCTTTCGGACACGAGTCGTGGCCGCCCGGGCGGCGCGCCGCGTCAGATCGCCGCCAGCGGCGCGGCGTCGCCGGTGCCGACGATGGCGCCGCAACCGGGCGTCTCGAACAGGTCGACACGGTCGAGCTGCGGCAGCACCGCGCCCCCGCGCGCGAGAATCCAGCGCGCCAGCGACGCACTGTCGCAGTCGGCCAGGTCGGCGATCTCGTACAGCGGCTGGTGGTCGAGCAACTCGAAGATCGGGTTGAACAGGCGCTTGACGTCGCCGAAGTCGACGGTCCAGCCGTACAGCGTGTCGAGCGGCGCGCTCAGGTGCAGGCGCAGCGTGTAGCTGTGGCCGTGCAGCCGGCGCAGCGCGCTGCCCGCGGGCGCGCCGCGCAGCTGCAGCGCGCTGTCGAGCTTGAGCTCCTTCCAGATGCGGTGCAGGCGGCCGTCGTAGTGCGCCCCCGACGATACCGTCTCGAACACCGTGACGCCGTCCAGCTCGGGCAGTTGCGGGCGCAGGCGCTGCCACAGCCAGCTCGACAGCACTTCGCTGGTCGGGTTGTCCAGGCCGGGCAGATCGTTCAGGCAGGCATGGTCGAGCTCGGCGTGCAGCGGCGCCCACAGCGCGTCGAGGCGGTCCTGGTCGAGCACGCCGGCAGCCCCGGCCGCGTGCAACTGCACGCCGAAGCCGTGGCCGTGCATGCGGCCGCATTTGTGCCCCGGCGGTACATGGGGCAGGCGGTGCGCGGCATGCAGGACATAGCTGCGCCACACGCGCGCCTGTCCGTCGGCGTCGAGCTCGACGCCGGCGTCCGGGCGGCTGCGCAAGCCCAGCCACGCGCCACCGGGCAGCGGCAGGCGTGCCTGCAGCCAGCGCGCCAGCGCGACGTCGTCGGGTGCGTCGAGCTGCTCGTTGAGCATCCGGTGGTCGAGCTGAGCGGTCAGCGCGGCCAGCGCCTCGCGCAGCTGCTGCACCTCGCCGCCGGCAAACGGCGCCCAGCCCGCGGCCAGCGGGCTGCGCACCGACGCCTTGAAACTGTGTCCGTGCAGGCGCTGCGCGCGGTGCCCATCAGGCAGCCGCTCGAGGCGGCGCGCCGCCTCGAAACCGGACGCGGCGGCGTACAGGGTGTTCAAACTCATCATCGGGCGGGCCGAATTCGGCCCGAAAGGACCTAAACCGACATTATCCCAGTGCTGCGCCGCACCGCGTGCGGCCGAAGCCGTTACGCCCTACCATGGAGGCCGATGAAAACTTCCGCCTACATGCGCTTCCTCAGCCTTGCGCGCATGGCCAGCACACTGCCGGGCCTGCCCGCGCTCGACCCCGTCGAGGAACGCCTGCTCAATCAATTCGCGTCGTTCTGGGGCAACGACTATCGCCCGACCGTTCTCGAGGCCCTGATCATCGACGAGGGCATCTCGCGCCGCACCGTGCAACGCCGCATCGACGGCCTGCGCCACAAGGGCATGATTCGCTACGAAACCGACCCGGCCGATCTGCGCGTCAAGCGCATCGCGCCGACCGAACTCGCTGAGAAATACTTTTCGCGCTACGATCAATTATTGAACTCAGTGGTTCGGAATTCGTCGACTTGAATACGTCCCATTCACCGTTCTGGCGCCGCCCGGCGCCGGGAGACGCCGGCGCCGCCGCCATCACCGCTCTGGTGTGGATCGTCGCGTTCTACCTGAACGAGTGGGCATTCGCCGCGGCCGAACGCACGCATTTCGTCAACCTGGTGTTCCTGCCGGCCGGGGTGCGCATCCTCGCGGTGCTGATCGTCGGCTGGCCGGCGGCGCTCGGCCTGTTCTTCGGCTCGCTGATCACCGCGGCACCGATCTGGCATCTGCCGGCCGCCATCATTCCGGGCCTGATCTCGGCGCTGGGCCCGGCCGCAGCGGTCGGTATCGGCACACGCTCGATGCAGCTGCGCGACGACCTCAAGGGCATCACGCCGCGCCAGATCGCGATCATCTCGTTCGCCGACGGACTGTTCAATGCGGTGCCGAGCAATCTGTTCTTCTGGCTGCAGCACCGCATCGCCACCCCCTGGCAGGATGTGGTGCCGATGTTCGTCGGCGACCTGCTCGGCACCGTGGCGCTGCTGTACCTGGCCGGCTTCGCGCTGCGGCTGCTGCTGCGCTGGCGGCAGCAGCCGCGCTGACGCGCTGCGGCTTCAGCCGAGGTCGAAGCGGTCGGCGTTCATCACCTTGACCCAGGCGGCGACGAAGTCGCGCACGAACTTGTCGCGGTTGTCGTCCTGCGCATAGACCTCGGCGTAGGCGCGCAACACAGCGTTGGAGCCGAACACCAGATCGACCCGCGTCGCGCTCCACTTGCGCGCGCCGCTGCGTCGATCGCGCAGCTCGTACAGGTTCGGCGCCAGCGGCACCCAGACATTGCCCATGTCCGTCAGGTTGACGAAGAAGTCGGGGCTCAGCGCGCCGACGCGATCGGTGAACACGCCATGCGGCACCGCACCGTGGTTGACGCCGAGCACGCGCAGGCCGCCGAGCAGCACCGTCATCTCCGGGCCGCTGAGGCCGAGCAGCTGAGCGCGGTCGAGCAGCAGTTGTTCGGCGCGCGGCGCGTCGCGCGACTTCAGCCAGTTGCGGAAACCGTCGTGCAGCGGCTCGAGCACCGCGAACGATGCGGCGTCGGTTTGTTCCGCGCCGGCGTCGCCACGCCCCGGCGCGAACGGAACGACCAGCTCGACGCCGGCGGCGCGTGCGGCCTGCTCGATGCCGACGTTGCCGCCGAGCACGATGACGTCGGCAACGCTGGCGCCATGGCGCGCGGCGATCGGCTCGAGCAGCGCGAGCACGCGCGCCAGACGCTGCGGCTCGTTGCCCGCCCAGTCCTTCTGCGGCGCCAGCCGGATGCGCGCGCCGTTGGCGCCGCCGCGGAAGTCCGAGCCGCGGAAGGTGCGTGCGCTGTCCCACGCGGTGGCGACGAGCTCGGCCACGCTCAAACCGCTGGCGGCGATCGCCGCCTTCACCGCGGCGACGTCGTAGTCGCTGCCCCCGCGCGGCACCGGGTCCTGCCACGGCAGGTCCTCGGCCGGCACGTCGGGGCCGAGGTAGCGCGCACGCGGCCCCATGTCGCGATGCGTCAGCTTGAACCAGGCGCGCGCGAAGGTGGCGGAGAAATGCTCCGGGTCGCGGTGGAAGCGCTCGGCGATGGCGCGGTAGGCGGGGTCGACCTTCAGCGCCATGTCGGCGTCGGTCATGATCGGGCGGCAGCGCCGCGACGCATCCTCGACGTCGGGCGGCAGCGCGGCGTCGTCGATGCGCACCGGCTCCCATTGCCAGGCGCCGGCCGGGCTGCGCCGCAGCTCCCAGTCGTGACCGAGCAGCATGTCGAAATAGCCGTTGTCCCAGCGCGTCGGATGCGTGGTCCAGGCGCCTTCGATGCCGCTGGTCACGGTGTCGCGGCCGACGCCGCGCACGCCCTGCGCGTTCCAGCCCAGCCCCTGCTGCTCCAGTGGCGCGCCCTCGGGTGCCGGCCCCAGCGCCGCGGCGCTGCCATTGCCGTGCGCCTTGCCGACGGTGTGGCCACCGGCGGTTAGCGCGACGGTCTCCTCGTCGTTCATGCCCATGCGAGCGAAGGTCTCGCGCACCTGCGCCGCCGTCTTCAAGGGATCGGGCTGGCCGTTGACGCCTTCCGGGTTCACGTAGATCAGCCCCATCTGCACCGCCGCCAGCGGGTTCTCCAGGCTCGCGGCGTCGTCGAGCGACGCGTAGCGTGCCTCACTGGGTGCCAGCCACTGCGTCTCGGCCCCCCAGTACACGTCGCGCTCGGGCTGCCAGATGTCCTCGCGTCCGAAACCGAAGCCGAAGGTCTTCAGCCCCATGGCCTCGTAGGCCACGGTGCCGGCCAGCACGATCAGGTCGGCCCAGCTGATGGCGTTGCCGTACTTGCGCTTGAGCGGCCACAGCAGTCGGCGCGCCTTGTCGAGGTTGGCGTTGTCGGGCCACGAGTTCAGTGGCGCGAAGCGCTGGTTGCCGGTGCCGGCGCCGCCGCGCCCGTCGGCCGTGCGGTAGGTGCCAGCCGCGTGCCACGCCATGCGGATCATCAGGCCGCCGTAATGCCCCCAGTCGGCCGGCCACCACGGCTGGCTGTCGGTCAGCAGCGCGCGCAGGTCGCGCTTGAGCGCAGCCACGTCGAGACGCGCGAACTCGGCCCGGTAGTCGAAGCCCCCGCCCATCGGGTTGGCGGCCGGGTCGCGTGAGTGAAGGATGTCGAGGTTCAGCGCTTCGGGCCACCACGACACATTCGCCGTCGACACCGTCGTCGCCGAGCCGTGCAGCACCGGGCAGCGCGACGCGCCGGCCTTGTCTTGTTCACTCATTTCGATCTCCCGCATTTCGCGGCCGGCGAGATGCCTGGCCTTTTCGATAGCTTAGGAAAATCGAAAACGAATTCCCATTGAATATTATCAATGGTCTCGATAGCCCGCCGCGCTTCAGCCCGGGCCGGGTACGCGCACGCCAGGGGTGATCGCGGCGAACGCCGCGGCCGGCTCGCGCCCGAGCCAGGCGCGGATGTGCTCGGCGTCGGCGAAGTCGGCATAGCCCCCCGGGTCGCCGAGCAGCACGACCGCGACGTGGCGCCCGTCCATGGGCCCGTCAAGGATCAGGCAATGCCCGGCCTCGTTGATGAACCCGGTTTTCTGCAGCACCAGGTGCCAGCCGTCGGTGACCAGATGGTCGGTGTTGCGGTACATCAGCGTCTGGCCGCGCGCGACCACGCGACGCGAGCGGTCGGTGCTGAATTCGCGAATCAGCGGATACTCGGCCGCGGCGCGCACCAACCGCATCAGATCGGCCGCAGTCGAACGGTTGCCGGGGTTCAACCCGGTCGGGTCCAGGTAGACGGTATGGAGCATGCCCAGTTGCCGCGCCTTGCGGTTCATCGCCGCCACACAGGCCGCCACGCCGCCGGGATAGTGGCGCGCGAGCGCGTGCGCGGCGCGGTTCTCCGACGACATCAAGGCCAGGTTCAAAAGCTCGCGCCGCGTGAACGCCATGCCCGGCTCGAGCCGTGAGCTGCTCCACTTCAGGCGATCGATGTCGTCCGAGGTGATGTGGATGACCTGCGTCATCGAGGGGTGTGTGTCGAGCACGACGCTGGCCAGCATCAGCTTGGTCAGCGACGCGATCGGACGCATGACGTCGGCGCGCTTGCTCAGCAGCACCGCGCCGCTGTCGACGTCGACCACATAGGCCGATTGCGCGTCGACCGCCAGCCGGGAGGCAAGCACGCTGCGCGGGGTCGGCGCGCGCTGCGCGACGTGGGCGCGGTGCACCCAGCGCCGATGCCGGGTGAAATGGGCGCGCGGCGCGCGGTGCTGTCGAGACCAGGCGACATGACGCTGGTGCGTCGTGCGATAGATGCGGCGCAGCCGCCGCCGCGCGTGTGAGACCCTGACGCGGCGCCGATGCGCCGCGCGATGTGAGGCATCACGGCCACGGCGGCCGTGCGGCGACGGAAGCACCGCGCGTGGCGTCGTGGTCTGCGCCAGGGCGACCGGCGCGAACACCGCGAGACAGGCGCCGAGCACAATCCGGCGCAGCGCCCAACCCAATGTCCCGCAATGCCGAAAGAGCAGTTGCGACAATGACACGACTTCCCCCTGAAACCTTCGTTCTTGCTCTATGACGTCCATTATGGCTCGCGCGCGGCGCGCAGCGGCTTGGCGCTGCCGGGTCTCAGCCGGCCGGATCGAAGAAGTCGAGCCGGTCGACCGCTTCCCAGTAACGCGCGTCGTGACGCGCTGCCGGCGCCGCAGCGGGTGCCTGCCGTGACCGCAACGACGCCTGCGGCTGCGCCAGCGCCGGACGGCAGTCGCGCTCGGGCTTCGGGATCGATCGCGCGGGCGAGGTCTTGGGTTCGCGTTGCATGATGCAATTCGTCATTGTTTTCAGCATGATAGAGCGGAAAAATGAACTGAAACTTAAAAAGTTCAGGCTTCAGCTTGCAACCATGCCGGCGGCGTGTGCTCAAACTGGCCGAACGAGTCACGCGATATGCTGCGAGCGACGGCGCATCGTGCAAGAGACGATGGCGCGTTTCGATGGAGTGGGTCTGGCCTGATGACGATGCCGAGGTTTTGCGCAGCGGTGCTGCTGACACTGGCCAGCGCGGCGGCCGCGCAGCCGCAGGCAGCGACCGCTGCCGCGGCACACGAAGCCGCGCCGGCGGCCAACAGCTACTGCTTCGCTGCGGCGGCCAGGCGCTACCACGTCAACCGCGAAGTGCTGATCGCGATTGCCTGGAAGGAGTCGCATTTCCTGCCCTGGTATCGGCACGTGAATTCCGATGGCAGCACCGATTACGGACTGATGCAGATCAACAGCCGCAACCTCGCTTCGCTGCACCTCGACGCGCACAGCGTGATGGCGCCGTGCACCAACATCATGGCCGGTGCCGAGCTCTACAGCCGCCAGGTCAGGCGCTTCGGCAATACCTGGCGCGCGGTCGGCTCCTACCATTCGACGACGCCGACGCTGCGTGACGCGTACTCGAAGGACATCTCCAAGCGCTATGGCTGGATCGAAACGCTGCGTGGCTGGTTCGACCGCGCGCGCGCCGCGATCGAGCGCACGCTGCGCTTGCCGCACGATGCGCAGGGCGCGCACGAAACACGCGACGAAGCACACGACAAGGCCGCGCGCTGAGCGGCGTCGCCGACGTGAATTGCACATGAGCGCCGCGCGATCGACAATGGCCCGACAGCGCTGCACCGGCATGAAACGTACCCGCCCGCACTCCGACACCCAGGCGCCCCGCCACGCCGATCACGATCACGATCACGGCGACCACACACACAGCGGCCATGGCCACGTTCACGGCGACCCGGTGCGGCAAGCCGCGGCGTTTCGCATCGCGATCGCAATCAATGCGCTGTTCGTCGTCGTGCAGTTCGGCTACGGCATCGCCGCCGACTCGACAGCGTTGATCGCCGATGCCGGCCACAACCTGTCCGACGTACTCGGGCTGGCGCTGGCGCTGGGCGCCAGCGTGCTGGCGCGGCGCGCACCGCGCGGACGTTACACCTACGGCCTGCGCAGCAGCTCGATGCTCGCCGCGCTGGCCAACGCGGTGCTGCTGCTGCTGGCCAGCGGTGCGATCGCCGGCGAGGCGGTGCAGCGCCTGCTCGCGCCGCCGCCGGTGGCGGGATTGACGGTGTCGCTGGTCGCCGCCGCCGGCGTCGTCGTCAACGGGGTGTCGGCCTGGCTGTTCATGCACGACCGCCAGACCGACCTCAACGTGCGCGGTGCCTACCTGCACATGGCGGCCGACACCGCGGTGTCGGCCGGCGTGGTCGTCGCCGGGCTGGCGGTGCTCGCCACCGGCTGGAACTGGATCGATCCGCTGGTCAGCCTGGTCATCGTGCTGCTGATCGTCGTCGGCACCTGGGGCCTGCTGCGCGAATCGCTCGGGCTGCTGCTGTCGGCCGTGCCCCGCGCGATCGACGCCGCCGCGGTCACCGCGTTCCTGCACGCGCAGGTCGGTGTGCGCGAGGTGCACGACCTGCACATCTGGGCCATCAGCACCACCGAGACCGCGCTGACTGCGCACCTGGTGATGCCGGGCGGCTATCCTGGCGATGCCACGCTCGACGCCATCGTCGAGGCCCTGCGCACGCGCTACGCGATCACCCACAGCACGCTGCAGGTCGAGCAAGGCACGACCGCGCACGCCTGCGCGCTGCTGGCGAGCGCTTGAAACGTGATGCACCGGGGCCAGCGCCACGTCGTGCGACGGGAGAATGCTTCGTGAAATGGCTGTTCGTGCTGTTCGCCTCGATCGCCGCGCTGAGCGCGGCGGCGCTGTGGATGCTGCTGCCGCTGGTCGGCCGGCCGCTGGGGTCGCTGGCTCCGGCGCAGGTCGACGCTGCGGCCTGGGGCTGGGCAGCAGCGACGGTCGCGCTGGGTCTGGCGCTGCTCGCGGTGGTCGTCATCGTGCATCGGCGCCACAGCACGCAGCAGCCGGTCGACGACGCACGCTGAGCGTCACGACGCGGTCACAGCACGCGTCGAGAATCGACATCCTGTGGAGCGGGTGCGCGTGGCCGCCATGAGCTGGCGCGCCGCCGCGGCACGCTCGGTTCTTGCGGGATGGCATTCACATGTTCGATCGTTTACGCGTGCGCACGCGCCTGCTGCTGGGTTTCGGTGTGATGACGGCCTTGATGCTCGTGCTCGCCGGTTACGGCGCGGTGCAGATGGGACGCATCAACGCCGATATGGACCAGATCGTCGCGCATGAAGTGCGCCAGGGCCGCTTGCTGACCGACGTTCAACTCGGCGTGCAATCGGCCACCGACACCTTGTACGCGGGCATGCTCAAGAGCGAGTGGAACGCGGCGGCCGCATTGCAGTTGCAGCAGCAACGCACACGCGTCACGCACGACCTGGCTGAGCTGCATACATTGGGCGGCGACGTTCGCGCGCTGCGGCAGCTCGAGCAGCGTACGCAGGCACTGCGCAAGCCCGAGCACGAAGCGGTCTCGTTGATGACGCAGAACCTGTTCCTGCAGGCGGTTCCGGCGTTCACCCAGGACTACGTCCCCGCCGCCACGCTGGTGAGCGCACAACTGCAGCAAATGGCCGCCCAGCAGCAGGCTCGGGTGCGCGCCGCCTACGCGTCGGCACGGCGCGACTACACACGGGCCCGGTTGTGGGGCCTGCTGCTCGGAGTGCTGTCGCTGGCGGCAGCGGCGGCGATCTCCTGGCTGCTCGCGCGCTCGCTGAGGCGCCAGCTCGGCGGCGAACCGGCATACGCCGCCGAGGTGCTGGGGCGCGTGGCCGCCGGCGACCTGTCGCTGCAGGTCGAGGTGCGCGCCGGCACCGCCGACAGCGTGCTGGGCGCTGCGCGTGCGATGGTCGAGCAACTGGCGCGCACGGTCGGTGCGATCCGCGGCGTGGTCGACGAATTGTCGGCGGCTGCCAGCCAGCTTGCCGGAACCTCGCAAGCCCTGGCCCAAGCCACGACCGAGCAAGCTGCCTCGGTCGAGCAGACTTCGGCCACGCTGGAGCAGACCGCAGCGTCGGTGCAGCACAACGCCGACAACGCGCGCATGACCGCCGGCATCGCCCAGCGCGCCGCGCAACAGGCGCGCGACGGCGGCGACGCGGTGCAGCGCACGGTGACCGACATGGAAGCGATCGCCCAACGCATCGGCATCGTCGACGACATCGCCTATCAGACCAATATGCTGGCGCTGAACGCGGCCATCGAGGCGGCGCGCGCCGGCGTGCACGGCAAGGGTTTTGCCGTTGTCGCAGCCGAAGTACGCAAGCTGGCCGAGAAGAGCCAGGCTGCGGCGCGCGAGATCGGCGAACTCGCCGCCGGATCGGTACGCCAGGCCGCCACGGCCGGCGAGCGCCTCGGCGAACTGGTGCCGGCGATCGCGCGCACCAGTGAACTCGTCAGCGAAATCAATGCGGCCAGCGGCGAGCAGGCCGACGGCATCGCGCAGATCAATCAGGCCGTCGCCCAGGTCAGCGCAACGACCCAGCACGGCGCGGCCGCCGCCGAACAGTTGGCGGCGACCGCTGAACGCATGAACGCGCAGGCCGACGACCTGCGCGTTCAGCTTGACCGCTTCCGCCTCGCGGGCGCCGTCTAGCGCGCCGCCGCGAGGCGCAGACTCAACGTCCCAGCACCAGGTTGGGCATCGGCGTCGCCGCGTCGGTCTTGAAGCCGTTGGGCAGGTCGGTGACGTAGATGCCGGCCCAGCTCTCGCTGGCCGCGTTCAGCGACGCCGCGGTCAGCGCGAGCCAGCCGCCGCGCAGCGCCTCGCGTTCGAGCGACACCGCGGTGACGACCGACCCGGCCGGAGCTGCCGGATCGAGCGTGGCCATCGAATCGCCGAGCGCCACGACCTTGAACAGCGGGCCGATGGTGCTGCCGTTGAACGACACACCGTAGATGCCCGACGACGGCGCCGAGGCGATGTACGACGGGTTCAGCGAGCCTTTGAAAACGACACCGCGCGAGCCGTCGACCGAGGCGAAAGCCGAGGCGCGCCAGCGCGGCGGCTCGGCGTCGGTCGGACCCGACGAGCTCGACCCGCTGCCGCCGCTGCTCGCGCTACCGCCCGAACCGCTGCCCGAACCGCTGCCCGAACCGCTGCCTGAACCGCTCGAGCTGCCGGTGCTGGTCGGCGCGCCCGAGAAGGTCCAGAACTCGAAGTCCTGGAACTGCGAGCTCGTTCCGGTGCTGGCGTCGGCCACCATCCAGACCTTGCCGCTTTGCGTGTCGACGACGAACAGGCCCTGATCTTCAGGCACGTAGCGCGTGGTCTGCCACTGGCCGTTGCCGTTGTCGGTCGCCCCATTCTGGCACGCGGCCTGCAATTGCGCGCTGCCGTCGGTCGGGCAGGTCAGCGTGACCGGGCGCATGCCGGGACCGTTGCCCTGTGTGTCGAGCGTGCCGGTGTTCCAAGCCCCCCAGAACGCGACGTAGCGCCCGTCGAACGACAGCCCCTCTCCGACCAGTGTGAACACCGGCGGGGTGGTACTCGGCGCGATCGCCGGCAGTGGATTGCCGCTGCTGTCGGGGACCACCGTCGTGCCGATCTGCACCAGCGTCGTCAGCGTGGGCAGCGTGGCGAGCGGGGCCAGGTAGATGCCCCCCGCCGTCGGGCTGGCCTCGTTGTCCAGGCCGGTGAACACCACCTTGCCGCTGGCCGCGCTAGGAGTGTGGGCGGCAGAAGGTCGTTGAAGTCGACGTAGGGCGGT
>JAKAHP010000309.1 GCA_021825505.1 Pseudomonadota bacterium | reverse complement strand
GGCGCTCGGCGGCGGCTTCATGGCGATCGGCAAGAGCCGTGCGAAGGTCTACATGGAAAACAGCACCGGCGTGAGCTACGCCGATGTGGCCGGCGTCGACGAGGCCAAGGACGAGCTGAAGGAGGTGGTCGACTTCCTGAAGGACCCGGGGGGGCATGGGCGCCTGGGCGCGCGCGCGCCCAAGGGCATCTTGCTGGTGGGGCCGCCCGGCACCGGCAAGACCCTGCTGGCGCGCGCGGTGGCGGGCGAGGCCGGGGTGCCGTTCTTCTCGATCAGCGGCTCGGAATTCGTCGAGATGTTCGTTGGCGTCGGTGCCGCGCGCGTGCGCGACCTGTTTGAGCAGGCGCGCGCGAAGGCGCCGGCGATCATTTTCATCGACGAGCTCGACGCGCTCGGCCGCGTGCGCGGCGCCGGCGCCTTCGGCGGCGGCCACGACGAGAAGGAGCAGACCCTGAACCAGCTGCTGGTCGAGCTCGACGGTTTCGACCCGAGCTCGGCGCTGGTGATCCTGGCCGCGACCAATCGCCCGGAAATCCTCGACCCGGCCTTGCTGCGCGCCGGTCGCTTCGATCGCCAGGTGCTGGTCGACCGCCCGGACAAGGCCGGGCGCGTGCAGATCTTGCGCGTGCACGTGCGCCGCGTGCGTCTCGACCCCGCGGTCGAGCTCGAGGACATCGCCGCGCTCACCCCCGGCTTCTCCGGCGCCGATCTCGCCAACCTGGTCAACGAAGCGGCCTTGCTGGCGACGCGCGAAAACGCCCCCAACGTCGACGCGACCCACTTCACGCGCGCCATCGAGCGCATCGTCGCCGGCCTGGAGAAACGCAACCGGCTGCTCAACGCGCGCGAGCGCGAAATCGTCGCGCACCACGAAATGGGCCATGCGCTGGTCGCGCTGAGCCTGCCCGGGGTCGATGTCGTGCACAAGGTGTCGATCATTCCGCGCGGCGTCGGCGCGCTCGGCTACACCATCCAGCGCCCTACCGAAGACCGCTACCTGATGACGCGCGAGGAACTCGAGAACAAGATGGCGGTGCTGATGGGCGGGCGCGCCGCCGAGCACTTGATGTACGGCCACTGGTCGACCGGAGCGGCCGACGACCTGGCCAAGGTCACCGACATCGCGCGCAGCATGGTCACGCGCTACGCGATGGTCGACGCACTCGGCCAGGTCGCGCTCGACGACAGCACGCCCAACATGCTCGGCGCGCCGCCGCTGGCGGCGCCGCGCAGTTACAGCGAGCAGACCGCGCGTGAAATCGATTGCGCGGTGCGCGATCTGGTCGGCGCCGCGTTCGCCCGTGCCGAAGACCTGCTGCGTCAGCGACGCGCCCTGCTCGAGCGCGGCGCTCAGCGCCTGCTCGCGCAGGAGACGCTGAGTCAGGCCGAACTGGTCGCCTTGGTGGCGGGGCCTGAGCAACTTTCCGGCGGCGGTGCCGCACTAAGTTGAATCATCGACGGCCCGCAGCGCTGGGGATCGCCCCGAAGGAGACGACAATGCAAGCATGGAGCAAGACTGCGCTGGCCGGCACCGCGGCCTTGCTGCTCGGCGGCTGCGCCTCGCTGCTGCCGCGCGGCGACGTGCACACCGAATTGCCCTGGCGGGACTATGCTCAGGCGCGCGCCGCGTACAAGTCGATCCGGCCCTACCACACGACGATGGCCGAGTTGCGCGAGCGCGGCGTCGACCCCGACCGCACGCCCAATGTCAAATTGCTGAGCTACGCCGACATCCTGCGCGAACTGGTGCCGGCCGGAAGCAACAGCGTGCCGCTGGACCGCGGCATCGCGGAATGCTTGCAACGACAGCACGCCTGCGTGGGCTATGCGATTGCGCAACGCCACGTCGAATCCCGGCGCATCGGCAGTTTCTGGGCGGATTTTCTCAATTTCAGGCGCGAGACGAGAACCCGAGGCTGGGCTTACCAGATGTTGGTTCTTAGTGTGGATGGTAAAATTGTCTACAAATTGTGGAGTGGCGAGCCGAACATTGCGCAGGATCAGGTCGAGCGCAATCCGCTAGGCCCGCTTCAAAGCAGCGGCGACGCGCTGGTCGGCAAGCTGTACTGAGCGGCGCGGGACCACCCCAGGGACCATCGTCCTACGCATGAGTACGTCCGACAAAGCAGCAGGGCCCGCGCGCGTCATGATCGTCGACGACCATCCGCTGGTGCGACGCGGCATCGCGAGCGTGATCGACGGCGAGCCTGACTTGCTCGTGTGCTGCGAGGCGGACAGCATCGCCGATGCCCTGCAGCAGGTGCGCCAGGCACGCCCCGACTTGTTGATCGCGGATCTGTCGCTGGGCGACGGCAACGGCCTCGAACTGGTCAAGCGGCTGCGCGCGCAGGATGCCCATTTGAAGATCCTGGTCTGTTCGATGCACGACGAGCAGTTGTTCGCGCAGCGCGCGCTGGCCGCCGGTGCCAACGGCTACATCGGCAAGGAGCAGGCCACCGAATACGTGGTCGACGCGGTGCGCCACGTGCTCGGCGGGCGCACCTGGCTCAGCCGCGACATGACCGAGCGCGCGCTCAGCGGTGTGACACGCGGCCATGCCGATTTCGCGCGCGATCCGGTCGGCAGCCTCAGCGACCGCGAGCTCGAGGTGTTCGAGCTGATCGGTCGCGGCTGCGGCCCGTCGCAGATCGCCGAGCAGATCCACCTCAGCGTGAAAACAGTGGAAACCCACCGCGAGAAGATCAAGCGCAAGCTCGGTCTGCGCAGCGGCGTCGAGCTGACGCGCCGCGCGCTGCAGTGGGTGACCGAGCGGCGCTGAAAGCAGCGCGCGCCGAGATGAAAACGGGGCCGCAAGCGGCCCCGTCGGCTCAAGCTCAAGTCATCCTTAGTCGGTGACCTTGGCTTCGCTCAGCAGCTTTTGCTGGTAAGACTGGACGAGCTCGCGTTGCAGTTCCTGTTCGATCTGCGGCTTGAGCTGGTCGAGGGTCGGCGGCTTGGCCGGGCGGGTCGCGTCGAGCTTGATGACGTGCCAGCCGAACTGGGTCTGCACCGGCTTGGTGGTGTACTGTCCGACCTTCAGCTTGGTCAAGGCCTCGCCAAAGGCGGGCACGTAATTGCCCGGGGTCGACCAGCCGAGCTTGCCGTCGTTGGCAGCCGATGCGGTGTCCTTCGAGTACTTCTTCGCCAGGGCGCCGAACTTGTCGCCCTTCTTCAGGTCTGCGATCACTTCATCGGCTTGCTTCTCGGTCGGCACCAGGATGTGCTGCGCTTCGTATTCGGTGCTGCCGAACGACTTCGTGAACTCGGCGTACTTGGCCTGCACCTGGGCGTCGGTGATCGGGTGCGCCTTGATGTACTTGCCCAGCAGCGCGCGGATCAGCACGTCGTCGTGCGTCATCGCGAGCTCTTCCTTGACCTGGGTGTCCTTGTCCAGGCCTTCCTTTTCCGCCTGCTGCACGATGACCGCACGCATGACCAGCTGCTTCTTGATCTGGTCCTTGATTTGCGGGGTCGCCGGGTGGCCGCTGCGCTGGGCCATGCTCTGTGCGATCGCGTCGACCAGCGACTCGGGGATCGGCTTGCCATTGACCGTCGCGGCATTTTGCGCGTGCGCCAACGGGGAAAGCATCGCCAGCGCGAACGCGGCGGGCAGAACTTTGGAACGAACTTGGATCATGGCGGG
>JAKAHP010000308.1 GCA_021825505.1 Pseudomonadota bacterium | reverse complement strand
GGGCGCGCTCCTGCGCGGCCAGCTCCGCACGGCGCGCGCGCTCCAGCGCCACGCGCCGTGCGCGCAGCTCGGCACTGGCCGCGCGCCAGCGCGCCTCGGCGTGCTGCAGGCAGGCGTTGACGAAGAAGCGTCGCGCACACACCGCGCGTTGCTGCGCGTATTGCGCATCGAGCGCGTGCTGGGCCTGCTGCAGCTCGGCATCGGCATCGGCGCGCGCCAGCGCCGGCCACAGCAAGGCCAGCGCAGTCGCGGCGACGCACAGCAGGGAGCGGGCCAGGCGCGCAGGCATCAGGTCAGCGCCGTCAGCACCTCGCGGCGCTCGCGCTCCAGATAGGCGTCGGTCTGCATCTCGAGCAGGCGCGAGACGGTGCGCGTGAACTCGTGCGCCAGCGGCCCGGCCTGGTACAGCTGCGCCGGCGCCACCGCGGCCGACAGCACCAGCTTGATGTTGCGGTCGTACAACACGTCGACCAGCAGCGTGAAGCGCCGCGCCGCGCTGGCCAGCTCAGGCGTCATCAGCGGCACGCCCGACAGCAGCACGGTGTGAAAGTCGGCGGCGATCTCGAGGTAGTCGTTCTGCGAGCGCGGCGTGTTGCACAGCGTCTCGAAGTCGAACCAGATCACGCCTCCGGCACGCCGCAGCGCGACGAGCTCGCGGTGCTCGATGTGCAGCGTCGGATCTTCGTCGGCGGCCTCGGCGAGCAGCTCGAAGCCCTGCTCCATCGCGGCTTCCGCGGCGTCGCCCAGCGGCGTGTGGTACAGCGTCAGCCCGCGCATCGCGCGCAAGCGGTAATCGGTGCCGGCATCGACCTGGATCACGTCCATGTTGCGCTTGATGCGCTCGATCGCCGGCAGGATGCGGTCGCGATGCAGCCCGTCCGGGTACAGCGCGTCGGGATGGAAATTGCTCGTCGCCATCAACACCACGCCTTCGTCGAACAGCCCCTCGAGCAGGCGGTCGAGAATCATCGCGTCGGTCACGTCGGCGATGTGGAACTCGTCGAAGCAGATCAGCCGGAAGCGCCGCGCGATGCGGCGCGCCAGCTCACGCAGCGGGTCCTGGATGCCTTGCAGCGCGGCCAGTTCGCGGTGCACCTCGCGCATGAACTCGTGGAAGTGCAGCCGCGTCTTGCGCACCACCGGCACGCTGACGAAGAACGCATCCATCAGCATGCTCTTGCCGCGCCCGACCCCGCCCCACATGTACACCCCGCGCGGCAGCTCGGGATGCACCAGCAGCCGGCGCACCGCGGTCGAGCGCCGCGACTTGTACGCGACCCAGGAGTCGAAGGCGCGCTGCAGCCGACGCAATGCGGCGGCCTGCGCCGCATCGGGCGCGTGGCCGCGTTCGCGCAGCGCTCGACGCGCGTAGCTGGTGACGTCCACCCGGGCCTGATCAGAAGTTCAGTGTACGGCCGTCGGTGGCCAGCGCGGCTTCCTTCATCGCCTCCGACAGCGTCGGGTGGGCGTGGCAGATGCGCGCGATGTCCTCGGCCGCGGCCTTGAACTCCATCGCCACCGCGGCTTCGGCAATCAGCTCCGACGCCAGCGGGCCGATGATGTGCACCCCGAGGATCTCGTCGGTGGCGGCGTCGGCCAGCACCTTGACGAAACCGGTGGTGTCGCCCAGCGCGCGCGCACGGCCGTTGGCCATGAACGGGAAGCTGCCGGCCTTGTAGGCACGGCCCTGCGCCTTCAGCGTCTGCTCGTTGGCGCCGACCCAGGCGATCTCGGGGCTGGTGTAGATGACCCAGGGCACCGTGGCGAAGTCGACGTGGGGCTTCTGGCCGCAGATGCGCTCGGCGACCGCGACGCCTTCCTCTTCGGCCTTGTGCGCCAGCATCGGGCCGCGCACCACGTCACCGACCGCCCAGATGCCCGGCACCGTCGTGCGGCAGTCGTCGTCGACCTGGATGAAACCGCGCGCGTCGAGCTGCAGCCCGACCGCCGCGGCGTTCAGCCCGTCGGTGTTGGGCACCCGGCCGATCGAGACGATCAGGCGGTCGACGTCGAGTTGCTGCGCCTGGCCGGCGGCATCGGTGTAGCGCAGCGCCACGCCCTTGGCGTTCGGCTCGACCGCGTCGATCTTCACGCCCAGGCGGATGTCCAGGCCCTGCTTGCCGAACGCCTTCAGCGCTTCCTTGGCAACCTGCTGGTCGGCCGCGCCGAGGAAATCAGGCAGCGCCTCGAGCACGGTGACCTGCGCGCCGAGGCGACGCCACACCGAGCCCATTTCCAGGCCGATGACGCCGGCGCCGATCACGCCCAGGCGCTGCGGCACCGCGTCGATCGCCAGCGCACCGGTGTTCGACAGCACGCGCTGTTCGTCGAACGGCACGCCGGGCAGCTCGCGCGGGTTCGAGCCGGTGGCCACGATGACCTGGCGCGCCTGCAGCGTTTCCTCGGCCTTGCCGCTGACGCTGAGCTCGAAGCCGTCGTCGCGGCGCGCGACGAACGCGGCGCGACCGTGGAAGAAGGCCACCTTGTTCTTCTTGAACAGGTACAGGATGCCCTCGTTGTTCTGCCGCACGACCTGGTCCTTGCGCGCGATCATGCGCGCCACGTCGATCGTCAGCCCGGACACGCCGATGCCGTGCTCGGCGAAGCCGTGGCCGGCGTGCTCGAAGTGCTCGCTCGACTGCAGCAGCGCCTTGCTCGGGATGCAGCCGACGTTGGTGCAGGTGCCGCCGGGGGCGGGGCCGCCCTTGGCGCCGCTCCAGGCGTCGACGCAGGCCACGCTCAGGCCCAGTTGCGCGGCGCGGATCGCCGCGATGTAGCCGCCGGGGCCGGCGCCGATGACGACGAGATCGAATGCCTTGCTCATCGCGTCGCTCCTCACAGGTTCAGCAGCAGGCGCGCCGGATCCTCGAGCGCTTCCTTCATCGCGACCAACCCGAGCACCGCTTCGCGGCCATCGATGATGCGGTGGTCATAACTCATCGCCAGGTAGTTGATCGGGCGGATCACGACCTGCCCGTTCTCGACCACCGGACGGTCCTTGGTCGCGTGCACGCCCAGGATCGCCGATTGCGGCGGGTTGATGATCGGCGTCGACAGCATCGAGCCGAAGGTGCCGCCGTTGCTGATCGAGAACGTGCCGCCGGTCAGATCCTCGATCTGCAGCTTGCCGTCACGCGCCTTGGCGCCGAACTCGGCGATCTTCTGCTCGATCTCGGCGAAGCTCAGCGTGTCGGCGTTGCGCACGATCGGCACGACCAGGCCGCGCGGGCTGCCGACCGCGATGCCGATGTCGAAATAGCCGTGGTAGACGATGTCGTTGCCGTCGACCGAGGCGTTCAGGATCGGGTACTTGCGCAGCGCGTGCACCGCGGCCTTGACGAAGAAGCTCATGAAGCCGAGCTTGACGCCGTGTTCCTTCTCGAAGCGGTCCTTGTGCTGGTTGCGCAAGTCCATCACCGGCTTCATGTTGACTTCGTTGAACGTCGTCAGGATCGCGTTCTCGGACTGCGACTGCACCAGGCGCTGCGCGATGCGCGCGCGCAGCCGGCTCATCGGCACGCGCTGCTCGGGACGTTCGGCGTAGGCCGACAGGTCGACCGCGGCGTCGACCTGCGGCAGCACCTGGGGCGCGGCCACCGCGGCGGCGGTCGCGGCGGCAGCCGCGGCCGGCTTGGCCGACGCGG
>JAKAHP010000307.1 GCA_021825505.1 Pseudomonadota bacterium | reverse complement strand
CTGCGCCCATGCTGCTGCAGCAGCAGGCGATGAACACCAACAGCGCCTGCAATGGTGCCTATTCGTCGCCGCCGCTGGCGATTTCACTGGTCGAACCCGCGGCCACGGGCTTGGTCATGGACAGCACGACCAGTACGACGCCGTCGGGCGCGCTGACCAAAGCGATCAACTTCCAATCCCTGTTCACCGGCTACAGCGCATGGCCGCAATCGCAACTGCCGCATGGAGGCGTGTCCGTGCGCGCATCGGCGCTGGCCGATTCCGGCAAGGCTGGATCCGTGCAGGCGATCCTCTCGGCCTATCGTTCCGCGGCCGACTCCATCATGGCCGCCAAGGGCAATCCCGCGGCGTCAATGCAGATCGCAAACGTCATCTCGGCGGGGATTACGACGTATTACGGCCAGTTCGGCCTGTCCTTGCCGGCGGCTGCGATCGCTGCAGCCCTGAACAACGGGGGCATGGTCTTCCGCACCGATCTCGCAATCTCCGCGGTCCAACCGGACTTGAGTTCCTTCTTGACCGAGGTCGTCGGCACAGCACCGCCATCGTCGTTCTTTCACCCTCTTTGATCGCACTTGGGCCAGCAGCGACGAGCAACGCCTCATGACGCGCTCGGTCCGATCGGCTCGCCTGGCAGGCGCCCCATTCTCCGCGTCACGGCACCACCTCCTGGTTCCGCAGCCGCTGCCGCAAGCCTCGGCGGCTGTCGATCAGCGCGCGTTCCTCGCGCACGATTCGATCCCACATCTCGACGGCCCCCGGGTGCTGCCAGCCCAGCTCGGCGCGGGCTTTGGCGGCGCTGTAATTCAGGTTGACGCGGGTTACGTCGACCACCTCTGGCGACAGGAAGGCAGGCAGCCCGAGCGATCGAAGAAGGGGAGCGATCAGCGCGAACTGCGCGCGCATGAACCATCGCGGAAGCCAGAGCAAAGGCCGGAAGCCACCCGGATGGCGGGCAAAGTGTTCGAAAATCGTCTCCAGCGATTGCGGCGGCCCGCAAAATAGATAGTCCTCACCGGGCGAGCCCTTCTCGGCTGCGAGGGCCAGACCGTCGGCGAGCGCTTCCACGTCCACCGGCGCCATGACCATGCCGCGCGCGAAAGATATCGGCGGCATCAGGCCCATCAGGTGCAGGCGCAGGAAGTAGCCGAAAACCGAATGATCGTTGGCTCCAACCACAGCATTCGGCATTGCGATGACCAGCGCGAGGCCGCGTGCGCGCCAACTGAGCGCCACTTGGTGCGCATCGAACTTGCTTCGCTCGTAGGCGCTGCTAAAACGCCCGTTGTGCTGCCGGGCTTCGTCTGCTGGCACGTCCGCCGGGCCGCTGTCACCGAGCGCCCATACCGTGCTCACGTAGACGCAGCGCGGCACACCGGCGCCCTGCGCTGCACCGAGCACGGTATCTGTGCCCTGCACGTTGACTGCCTGCATGCGCTCCCGCTGGGCCGCCGTGACGCCGAGTTCATAGACGCCTGCATTGTGGATCACCACGTCGGCACCGCGCATGGCGTCGGCCAGCCCCTTGCCCGCGGTCACGTCGCCGCGCACGAGGTGACAGCCTTCCGCAGCCAGCCAGCGCGCCGCCAGCGTGTCCGGGTCACGCACGAGTACATCGACTGCACAGCCTCGCCGGCGCAGTGTGCGCACCAGTACCTGCCCGATGAATCCAGTGCCGCCGGTAAGGAATACGCGCATGATGAGCTCCGGTTTCGTGGGTAGGGTCTTGTCGATGTACTGCGAGGTCTGCCGGACACGACATGCGTCGCGCTCCTTGTCCGGTTTCGTACAGGCGGGTGCACGTCGTGGGTCCGCACGCGCGCCTCGCCTTCAGTGCGGCCAGCTGGCCGGCGCACTGCCCAGTTCTGCCGCAGGGCCCGCCCAGCGCGTGCGTACGCCCGCGATTCGCCAGGGGGCCCGCAGGCGCCGCGCCAGGCCCCACGGCGTGCGCTCCGGCGTCGCCAGCCAGTCGGTGTCGACCAGCGGCGCATGCGGTGGCTGCGGCGGCCCAGGGCGTGGCGCAAGGTCGAGCACAAGCTCCGCGGTTCCCGCCAGCGACAGCATCGCGCATGCCGTCTCGGCGCCACCGATCCGCCGCGTCAAACCGCGCATGACGGCCGCGGCCATGAGATAGCCGGTGGCGTGATCCAGGGCCTGGACCGGAAGCGGCTGCGGACGCTGCGCGCCGGCCGCGCGCATGCCCGCCTCGGCGATCCCGCAGCTCATCTGCACCAGGCTGTCGAACCCTCGCCGCGATGCCCAGGGCCCGCACCAACCGTAGGCGTCGAGACTCACGTCGATCAGCCCCGGGCGAATGCGCGCGCGCGTGTCTGCATCCAGCGCGAGCGCGTCCAGTGCGCCCGGACGCAAGCCGTGCACGAACACGTCGGCACGCGCCAGCAATTCGACAAAGCGTGCGCGCCCCTCGGACGTCTTCACATCCAGATGGGAACAGAGCTTGCCGCGCGTCATATCGGGCACCACGCCTGGCTCATTCCAGTCGGGGGGATCGATGCGCAGCACGGTGGCGCCGAACCCGGCAAGCATGCGCGTCGCCACTGGGCCGGCAAGCACGCGCGTCATGTCGAGCACGCGCAATCCTCGAAGCAGACATGCGGGATCGGGGCGCCACCAGGATTGCGGCGCCGGCCCGCGACGCCACGCCACCAGGGGCTGCGCGCGCACCGCTTGACCTTGCGCATGCGCTCGCCACGCCTGGACCCCGCGCATTTCGGCGGCGCAGCCGCCCGCGTCCACCACGGCCTGTTCCAGCCGTGCGGCATCCCACGCCGCGGTCGCGGCCGCAGCGCGCCCGTCGTCGACGTCGCCCCGCAAACCCAGCACGTCGCAGGCCGCGGCACGGTGATGCGGCGCGTTGGCGTGCAGACGAATCCAGCCGTCACGGCAGCGCCAGTCGCCGGTCAGTGCGTGACGCAGCGGGGGTACTTCCCAGCCCATCGGGCGCAAGGTGCCCGCGAACCATGCCGCTGCCAGGCGACGGTCCACCTGCACGGCGCCACGTCCGCCGTCCGGATTCGCCCCGGCGAACTCCCGCAACTCATCGGCAGCCAGCGCCGCAGCCGCCACCGCGGCGGCGGCTAGATCGCTGACCGGAAACAATCCGGGAAGGGCTCCAGCTCCACCCACGCGCAGGCGCGCCAGGCGTGCGGGGTCGCCGCCCAGCGCCTCCCACATGCGCGCACTCAGCGCATGCGCCACCGCGTACATGGGACGTCCCCTTCCGCGCGGTACCCGGGCACCGCCTCACACGGTCTCGAGGTCGACGTCCTTGGTCTCGGGCGTGGCCAGGATCGCGAAAATCGCCAGCACCGCGTACACCATCACGAACAGGCCGATGTAGAGCCAGGCCCGATGAATGCCGTTGGCGTGAAGAATGAGCCCCGCGACGATCGGAATCAGCCCTCCCCCGTAGACCTGGGACACCTGATAGCCGGCGCTCGCGCCCGAGGCGCGAAAACGGGTGGGGAAGTTCTCGGTGTAGAAGGTGGGAATCGCGCCATAGCCGAAACCGAACACAAAGCCGAACCCGACCACTTCGGCCAGCACGGCAAGCGCGAACACATGCATGTTGAGCAGGTAGAAATAAGGAAGCGCCCACACCAGGAATACCCCGGCCGAGACCAGCAACACCGTG
>JAKAHP010000306.1 GCA_021825505.1 Pseudomonadota bacterium | reverse complement strand
GCGGGCGATGTCGGTGCTCATACGGATCCGCCTTTCGGAATGTCGGGGTGATCGTAGACGGGGTTGCGTCGCAGAAAGATCAAGAGTGCCTGCCAGTGGATCGCGGCGACGATCTTCAGCGTCATCGCCGGATAGCGCAGCAGGACGCGCGCCAGACCGCGGCCGTCGAGCGGGCGTCGGCGCAACGTGAGGGTGGCATCGAATTCGCGCTCGGCGCCCTTGAGCACGTCCATGTGCACGAACAGGTCATTCGTCGGCAGGGTGAAACGCCAGGCGTAGCCGCGATCCATCGGCATGAACGGCGAGACGTGGAAGGCTTTCGCGAACTGCCAGCCCAGCGCACGGCCACGTCTGTGCGCCGTGCCGACAGGCAACACGTAGGCATGACGCTCCTTCCAGGGCGTGTTGGTGATCTCGGCGAGGATCGCCTGCAGCGTGCAGCCATCCTCGGCGTAGCAGTAGTAGAAGCTGACCGGATTGAAGTTGTGGCCGAGATAGCGCAGATGCGTCAGCAGCCGGATGGGGCCGCACGGCCGCAGTCCGGTCGTGACCTCGACGCGCCGGCGCACGGCCTCGTCCAGCGGCAGCTCGGGCGGCCCGAGGTAATCGCCACGGCGGAATTGCGCGAGATTGCGCGCATGCGCCGACCACAGCCAGCGACCGGCGAAGACGCGGTCGATCTCGACCAGATCGAGGTACAGCATCGCCACCCGGTAGCGGAAGGCGTGCGCATGCGGTGCGAAGCGGCGATGGCGCACCCAGCCTTCGTAGATTGCGCTGGCGAACGAGCCGGGATGGACCGGGGATTCCTGCGCGGCGGCGGGCGCATGCTTCGGCCCGGCCGGCTGCAGGCGATCGCGTTCCAGCGCCTGCGCATTCATCGCCGCAAACCGGTCGCATGGCGCGTGGCGTCGCGCACGCCGTGGGGCGCGTCCGCAGCGCTGGCGCCATGCAGCGGCACGACGGTGCTGAAGGGCCAGCGCACACCGAGCGCATCCGCGACCTCGACCGCGCTGCGCAAGCCGTCCTCGTGGAAACCGAAGCCCCAGTAGGCGCCGGCGAACCAGGTGCGGCGCCGGCCCTGGATCTCGCGCTTGCGTGCCTGCGCCGCGACCATCGCATGCGAATACAGCGGATGGTGGTACTGCATGCGGCGCAGGATTTTCGCGGGGTCGATGCGCGCCGTGCTGTTGAGACTGACGCACAGCGGTTCGGTGGCATCCAGCGACTGCAGCAGGTTCATGCAGTAGGTAACGCCGCAGGCTTCCCCGCTGCATGCGGGGACCAGCGCATTCCAGGCAGCCCAGGCCTTGCGCTGGCGCGGCAGCAGGCGCACGTCGGTGTGCAGCACGGTGTCGTTGGGCTGGTAGCGGATGGCACCGAGAATCGCTTGCTCGCGCGGGTCGGCGTCGGCCAGCAGGGTCAGTGCCTGATCGCTGTGGCAGGCGAGTACGGCATGGTCGTAGTGCTCGGTGCCCGCGACACTGGTCACGCGGACGCCACTGGCATCGCGGCGGATGGCCTGCACCGGGCAGGCCAGGCGTTCGCGTACCGGCCAGCGTGCATGCAGCGCATCGATGTAGCGCTGCGAGCCGCCGCGCACGGTGCGCCATTCGGGGCGCCCGCGCACCTGCAGCATGTGGTGATTGGCCATGAAGCGGGCCAGGTATTGCGCGGGAAAGCGCAGGACTTCCTCGGTCGGCGAGGACCACAGTGCCGCCGCCATCGGTACCAGATGCTCGTCGCGGAAGGCCGCGCCGTAGCGGTGCTCGCGCAGCCAGTCACCCAGCGTCGGTCCCTCGCCCTCGATTCCGAGCAGGCCAGACGCTTCGCGGTAGAAGCGCAGGATGTCGCGGACCATGCCGAGAAAACGCGGCGAGAGCAGATTGCGGCGCTGGCAGAACAGCTTGTCCAGCGAGGTCGCGTTGTATTCCAGGCCGCTGCCCTCGTTGCGCACGGAAAAACTCATCGTCGTCGGTTGCGACGCGACTCCCAGCTCGACGAACAGCCGTGTCAGCAGCGGGTAGTGCCGGGGGTTGTAAACGATGAATCCGGTATCGACAGCGAACGCGCGGCCCCCCAGCTCAATGGCGTGGGTGTGGGTGTGGCCCCCGAGACGGGCGTTGGCCTCGAACAGGGTGACGTCGTGCTGGCGCGACAGCAGCCATGCGCTGCCAAGCCCCGCAATGCCCGAGCCGATGACGGCGATGCGCATTCGGGAGCCCTCAGCCCACGCGCTTGAGCGCGACAGGGACCGGCTTGAGATCCCAGATCAGGCCCAGCACCGCCAGACCGCACAGGCCGTAGTAGGTGAAGTCGAACTCCCACCAGCGGAAGCCCTGGCGCGCCGAGCCCGGGAAGTGATGATGGTTGTTGTGCCAGCCCTCGCCGAAAGTCAACAGCGCCAGCAGGGCGTTGTTGCGGCTGTTGTCGCGAGTGTCGAAGCGACGTGTGCCGTAACGGTGTGCGAGCGAGTTGATGGTGACGGTGACGTGAAACAGCAGCACCGTGGAGATGAAGAAACCCCAGATCAGCAGCTGCGCGCCGTCAGTGTGCAGGCTGGGGGCGACCGCGGCCAGCAGGTCACCGAGCAGGAACAGGCCCGCCGCGGTGGCCACCGGCACCAGAATGTCGAAGCGGTCGAGCAGGCGCAGCTCGGGGTAACGCATCAGGTCCGGAATCGAGGCCGCGTCGGTACGAAACCCGCGGCGGGTCAGGAACCAGCCCATGTGGCTCCAGAAAAAGCCGCGATACAGCGGTGAGTGAGGGTCGTGCTCGGTGTCGGCGTGGCGATGGTGATTGCGGTGATGCGCGGCCCACCACAGCGGACCGCGCTGTACGCTCATCGCACCGAACAGCGCGAACAGAAACTGCACGGGCCGGCTGGTACGGAAGGCCTTGTGCGCGAAGTAGCGGTGGTAGAAGCCCGTGATCGCGAACATGCGCAGGGCATACATGCCCAGCGCCACCGCCAGCGCGGTCGCTGAAACGCCGACCCAGAGCACGCCGAGGCAGGCTGCATGCATGGCGATGAATGGCACCGCGCGTGCCCAGTCGATGCGGTCGTCGTCGCCAGTGTCCGGTCCGCCGGCCTGGGAGTCGAACCAGCGCGCGACGGCGAGCAGCAGGCGTTGCAGGGGGCGCGGGCGGGCAGCGGTAGCGGGCATGAGCTCGTTCGTGACTGGGTTCAAGGCCATCTTCCCGGTATGAGGTGAATGCCCGGTGGAGGTCGCCGTCTGCGCCCGCGACACGCTCAGAGCACGAGTTCGACTTCCGATTTCACCGAGTTGGCGATGAAGCAGGCGTGGTGGGCGCGCTCGTGCAATTTGCGATAGTCCTCGGGCGAGGGTTGCTTGTCGCCGCCGAAGCGCACCTTCGGCGCCAGGGTGACGTGGGTGACGGCCATCTGCCCTTCGCTGTTTTTTTCCAGCCGCGCGGTCGCGCTATCGTCGTAGGCGTCGATCACGTAGCCGCGGTTGGCGGCCACGGCGAGAAACGTCAGCATGTGGCAGGAGCTGAGCGCGGCGGCCAGCAACTCCTCGGGATTGCTGGCGTGGCCGGCGCCGCCGAAGTCGCCGGCGGCGGAGTTTTCCAGCGTCTGCCCGCCGGCGAAGCGAACCGCATGCTCGCGCACGTAGTTGCCGCGCTCGAACGGACCGCC
>JAKAHP010000305.1 GCA_021825505.1 Pseudomonadota bacterium | reverse complement strand
CCAGCCCGCCGAGGCGGTGCTCGATGCCTATCCCGACTGGAAGATCCCCGCGCACGTGATCGCCATCGTGCCGACGGCCGACAAGAGCAAGGCCACGGTCAAGGTGCGTGTCGCGCTGGAATCGAAAGACCCGCGCATCCTGCCGGACATGGGCGTGCGCGTGAGCTTTCTCGAGCAGGCGCCCAGGGCCGGATCCGCGCCGCCCAAGGGCGCGCTGGTGCCGGCGACCGCGCTGGTCAAGCGCGACGGTGGCGACGCGGTATTTGTGGTCGCGGCCGCACGCGCACGGCTGACGCCGGTGACGGCGGGCCCCGTTTACGGCGATCTGCGCCTGATCGCATCCGGGCTGGCAGTCGGCGCGCGTGTGGTCGTCAAGCCTCCCGCAAACCTCGCCGACGGCGCGCACGTAAAAGCTGCCGAGGCGTCCGAGTGAATACCTCCCGACACACCCCGCAACCGAGGATCGCGCCATGACTGCGCTGGTCGAAATCCGCAAGCTCAGCAAGACCTATGTGCGTGGCAAACAGAAGGTCGAGGTGCTGCACGGTGTCGATCTCGACATCGCGGGCGGCGATTTCCTGGCGTTGATGGGACCCTCGGGTTCGGGCAAGACCACCCTGCTCAACCTGATCGGCGGGCTCGACACGCCCAGCGCCGGCAGCATCAGCGTCGGCGGCCAGCGCATCGACCAGCTCGGCTCCGGCGCGCTGGCGCGCTGGCGGGCCAGCCACGTCGGCTTCGTATTCCAGTTCTACAACCTGCTGCCGATGCTGAGCGCGCAGAAGAATGTCGAGCTGCCGTTGTTGCTGACGCGGCTGTCGGCGGCACAGCGACGCCGGAATGCCTCCATCGCGCTGCAATTGGTCGGCCTGCAGGACCGCGCCACGCACAAGCCGAACGAACTCTCGGGCGGCCAGCAGCAGCGCGTGGCGATCGCGCGCGCGTTCGTGTCCGACCCCGCCCTGCTGGTCTGCGACGAGCCGACCGGCGATCTCGATCGCCAGTCCGCCGAGGAGGTGCTGACCCTGCTGCAGCGGCTCAACCGCGAGCACGGCAAGACCATCGTGATGGTCACGCACGATCCCAAGGCGGCCGAATACGCCACGCACACCCTGCATCTGGACAAGGGCGAACTGGTGGAAGCCGCGGCGCTGGCGCACTGAGCGCGGACGCGGCCCGGGGGAGACGACGATGAAATACCTGCATCTGGTCTGGGCCGCGCTGTTCCGGCGCAAGACGCGCACCGCGTTCACCCTGCTGTCGGTGCTGGCGGCGTTTCTGCTGTTCGGCATGCTCGACGCCGTGCGCACCGCGTTCGACGCCGGCACCAGTGCCGCGGGCGTGGACCGCATGATCGTGTCGTCACGGTTCTCGATCATCCAGCCGCTGCCCTACAGTCTGCTGAATCAGATCGAGGCCGTGCCGGGAGTGCAGGCCGTCGCCTACGCCAACTGGTTCGGCGGCACCTACCAGGACCCGAAGAACTTCTTCCCCAATTTCGCGATCAGCCCGAATTACCTCGACCTGTATCCCGACATCGTGCTGCCGCCGGCCGAGCGCAAGGCCTTCGACGCCACCCGCACCGGCGCCGTGGTCGGCGCCACGCTGGCCAGGCGTTTCGGCTGGAAGATCGGCGACCAGATTCCGCTGATCGGCTCGATCTTCCCCAAGCGCGACGGCGGCAGCACCTGGACCTTCGATCTGGTGGGCATCTTCAAGGTCCGCAATCCGCAGCTCAAGGGACTCGAACAGCAGATGCTGTTCCACTGGAAATACTTCGACGAGGCCAACGCCTACTACCGCAACCAGGTCGGCTGGTACATCGTCAAGGTGGCCAATCCGGCGCAGTCGGACCGCATCGCGCAGACGATCGACCGGCTGTCGCAGAACTCCGACCACGAGACCAGGACCGAGACCGAGCAGGCCTTCCAGCTGGCCTTCGCCAAGCAGATCGGCGACATCGGCCTGATCGTCGGCGGCATCATGGCGGCGGTGTTCTTCACCCTGCTGCTGCTGACCGGCAACACCATGGCGCAGGCGGTGCGCGAGCGTATCCCCGAGCTCGCGGTGCTGAAGACGCTGGGGTTCTCCAATCGCGCCGTGCTGCTGCTGGTGCTGGCCGAATCGATGCTGCTTGTCGTGCTGGGCGGGGTGCTCGGCCTGGGTCTGGCTGCGCTGCTGATGCCGGCGGTCAATGCCGCGGCGGGCGGGCAGATCGTGCTGCCGCCGGTAGGCGTGGCCACGTGGACGCTGGGCATCGCGCTGATGCTGGCGATCGGGCTGGTGGTCGGTGCGCTGCCGGCGCTGCGCGGCATGCGTCTCAACATTGTCGATGCGCTCGCGGGGCGCTGAGGGGGACGTATGCGGGTACTCACCGGTGTGCTGACCATCGTCCTGCTGGCTGTCGCGCTGGCGGCGTGGATCGCGCTGCCCTGGTTCGTGCTGCTGGCGATCCTGATTTTGCTGGGCGTGGCGATGCTGCTGACGCGGCGCGGGCGCCAGGCGCTGCAAGTGACGCGGGTCGGCATCGCCACCTTGCCGCAGCGGCTGGGCTCGTCCTCGGTGATCCTGGTCGGCATCGCCGGCGTGGTCGGCGTGATGGTCGCGCTGCTGGCGATGGCGGAGGGTTTCCAGACCACGCTCAAGGCCAGCGGCAGCAACGACACCGCCATCGTCCTGCGCGCCGGCTCCAACAACGAGCTGTCCTCGGGCATCGATCGCGCCAGCACCACGCTGATCGCCCAGGCGCCCGGCATCGCGAAGGACGCGCAGGGCCATCCGATCGCCTCGCCGGAGCTGGTGGTGATCGTCAACCTGCCCAAAAAGAGCACCGGGACCACGGCCAATGTGCAGTTGCGCGGGGTGGGTCCCGAGGCCTGGTCGCTGTATCCGCATCTCAGGATTATCAAGGGCCGGCGCTTCACGCCGGGCCTGCGCGAGCTGGTGGTGGGCAGGGGCGCCGAGACGCAATTTGCCGGACTGGGCATCGGCAGCAAGGTGCTGCTGGGGCGCCAGCCCTGGACCGTGGTCGGCGAGTTCGACGCCGGTGATGCGCACGATTCGGAACTCTGGGGCGACAGCGAGACCGTGGCGTCGGCCTATCGCCGCAACGGTTTCCAGTCGGTCAGCGTGCGCCTGGCGGGCGCGGCGGATTTCGCCCGCTTCAAGGCCGCGCTGCTCAGCAACCCTCAGCTCAAGGTCGACGTCGAGACCACGCGCAGCTACTACGCCAAGCAGTCGGCCGGGCTGACCCGGGTGATCCGCGCGGTCGGCATCACCGTGGCGGTGATCATGGCGATCGGAGCGATCTTCGGCGCGCTCAACACCATGTACGCCGCGGTTGCAGCGCGTGCGCGCGAGATCGCCACGCTGCGCGCGATCGGCTTCACCGGCTTGCCGGTGGTCGTCTCGGTGCTGCTGGAAACCATGCTGCTGGCCCTGCTGGGCGGCCTGCTCGGCGGCGCGATCGCCTGGCTGATCTTCAACAACTACACCGTCTCGACGCTGGGTCAGAACTTCAGCCAGGTGGTGTTCCAGTTCCGCGTCACGCCCGCGCTGCTGATCGCCGGACTGAAATGGGCGCTGGCGATCGGCTTCGTCGGCGGGCTGTTTCCGGCGCTGCGCGCCGCGCGCCTGCCGGTGACGACGGCGCTGCGGGAGTTGTAGGGCCTTTGCGGGCCGATGCCAGCC
>JAKAHP010000304.1 GCA_021825505.1 Pseudomonadota bacterium | reverse complement strand
CCGCACCCGCCGCTGCTGTCCTTCACCGTGCTGACCACCGAGGCCAATGCGTGGATGCGGCCGCTGCACGAGCGCATGCCGGTGATCCTGGAAGACGACGCCGCGTGCGCGGTCTGGCTCGATGCCTCGAGCCGGGCCGACGCGCTGGCCGCGCTGCTCGGCGCCGCCCCCGACGACGCGCTGCAGGCCTGGGAAGTCGACCGCGCGGTCGGCAACGCGCGCCGCGACGGTGCCGAGCTGATCGACGCGCTGGCGCCCTACACCGGATAGTCGGTGCGCTTGACCACGGTGCGCAGCGCGAAGCCGCTCTTGATGCGCACGACGTGCGGCAGCCGCGACAGCTCCTGCTTGTGCAGCCGCTCGTAATCGGGCGGACCGTCGACCGCGGCGCGCAGCAGATAGTCGAAATCACCGGCCATCAGATGGCATTCGAGGATGTCGCGGCAGCCGGCGGCGGCCTTCTCGAACGCCGCCAGCACTTCCTCGCGCTGGCTGTCGAGCGTGACCTCGATGAACACCGTGCTCGCGCGCCCGAGCAGGCGCGGCTCGAGCAGCGCGACGTAGCGCGCGATGACGCCGTCGCGCTCGAGTCGCTGCACGCGACGCAGGCAGGCCGACGCCGACAGGCCGACGCTTTCGGCCAGTTGCACGTTCGGCATGCGCGCATCGCGCTGCAGCAGCGTCAGGATCGCACGGTCATGCGCGTCGAGTTCGAGCATTTCGATGTCCTTCGAGGTTTTCGCGCAATTCCAGCGCGCTCAGCGAAGTTTACTCGCGTGCCGATTGCGCAAATAAGGGGTGACCCAGGGTCGAATTGCACACCGATTTCGTTGACCCCGGCGCACAATTTTCGCCATCCACCGTCAAACAGGAGACAACCATGCTGGTCGGCGTCCCGAAGGAAATCAAGGTTCATGAGTACCGTGTCGGCCTCACGCCCGACGCGGTGCGCGAGCTCGTCCATCACGGCCACCAGGTGCTGGTGCAGACCGGCGCCGGCGCCGGCATCGGCGCCGACGACGCCGCCTACACCGACGCCGGCGCGCGCATCGCGCCCGACGCGGCCGCGGTGTTCGCGCAGGCCGAAATGGTCGTCAAGGTCAAGGAACCGCAGCCCGACGAATGCCGCATGCTGCGTTCGGGCCAGTTGCTGTTCACCTATCTGCACCTGGCGCCGGACCCCGAGCAAGCGCGCCTGCTGCTGGCCAGCGGCTGCACCGCGATCGCCTACGAGACCGTCACCGACGCGCACGGCGGCCTGCCGCTGCTGGCGCCGATGAGCGAAGTGGCCGGGCGCATGGCCGCGCAGGTCGGCGCGGTTGCGCTGCAGAAAGCCTCGGGCGGGCGCGGCGTGCTGCTCGGCGGGGTTCCCGGCGTGCCGCCGGGCGACGTCGTCGTGATCGGCGGCGGCACCGTCGGCACCCACGCCGCGCGCATGGCGGTGGGGCTGGGCGCGCGCGTGACCATCCTCGACAAGTCGGTGCCGCGGCTGCGCCAGCTCGACGAGTTGTTCGACGGCCGCGTCGTCACCGAATACGCGACGATGCACGCGCTGGAACGCGCGGTGCGCGCCGCCGACCTGGTGGTCGGCGCGGTGCTGATCCCCGGCGCCGCGGCGCCGAAGCTGGTGCGCCGCGAGCAGTTGCGCGAAATGCGCCCCGGCGCGGTCATCGTCGACGTCGCGATCGACCAGGGCGGCTGCTTCGAGACCTCGCGCGCGACCACCCACGACGCGCCGACCTACATCGTCGACGGCATCGTGCACTATTGCGTGGCCAATATGCCGGGCGCGGTGGCTCGCACCTCGACCTACGCGCTGAACAACGCGACGCTGCCGTTCACGCTGGCGCTGGCCGACAAGGGTTGGCGCCGTGCCTGCATCGAGGACCCGCACCTGCGCGCCGGCCTCAACGTGCACGCCGGCCACATCACCTACGCCGCGGTGGCGCAGGCGCTGCAGCTGCCGGCGATCGACGCTGGCGAAGCGCTGGCCGCGTAAGCGCTCAGCGCGGCGGCGCGCGCCAGCCGTCGTCGAGCGTGCGCAGGAAGGCGACGAGGTCGCGCCGCGCACGCGCGTCGAGCGCCGGTGCCGCGCCGCTGGCGCGGCCGAACGGCGCATCGACGCGGTCGACGTTGGCGCGATCCGCCGGCGGCAGGTCGTCGAAGCGCAGCACCCGGCCGCGCGCGTCGTGCGGATAGATGCGCTGCGGCCGCGTGTCGCGCCAGGCGTAGAACTCGAGCACCTGGCGCAGCTCGTGATACACGCCGTTGTGGAAGAACACCGGACGCCGCGCCGCGTTGCGCAGCGTCGGCGTCAGGAACATGCCGCAGTAGCGCTGCTGCGCGCTCAGGTCGCGGCGCACCGGGCCGCACAGACCGAGGTCGAAGAAGGCGGCGTCGCGGTTGGCCGCGATGGCCGGGTTGCGCGGCACGCCCAGCGCTTCGTACTGATCGTCGGTGAACAGCGGCGGTAGCCCGTCGGCACTCGGCGCGGCGATGTGGCAGGCCGCGCAATTGCCGCGGCGCGGATCGGTGAAGGCCAGGTAGCCGCGCATTTCCTGCGGGCTCAGCTTCGCCTTGCCTTGCAGCCAGGAGTCGTACTTGCTGTCGAAGGCGTGAAAGCTCGGGTCCTCGAACTGGTAGCGCGCGATCGCGAACAGCGCCTCGCCGACCACGCGCTGGGCGTCGTCGAAAATCCGCGGCCCGAACAGCTGCACGAACTGCGCGGCCAGCGCGCTGTCGCGCAGGATGCGCGCGACGCGCTGCGGTGAGCCGGCGTCCATTTCGGCCGGGTTGAACAACGGGCCCGACGCCTGCGCCTGCAGGCTGTCGGCGCGCCCGTCCCAGAACAGACCTCCCTGCGGCACGCGGTTGGCCGCCGCCGCGGCCGGGTCGGACGCGAGCTTGGCGGCGCGCGCGTTCGGCGCGATCGCAGCGCGCAGCTGCGCCGCCGGCGTGGTTTCGTGCTCCTCGTTGTCGGGGCCGATCGAGAACGGTCGCTGACGGTACAGATAGGCCAGCGACGGCGGCGGGCGCAGCCCCGGCGTGCGCAATTGCGCGCCGCCGAACATCACCGCGGCGCTGCCAGGCGGCGGGTTGTAGCCGTTGGCCGGGTCGTGGCACGACGCGCACGACATGCGCCCCGACGCCGACAACGCACGGTCATAGAACAGCGCGCGGCCGAGCGTGGCCATCGCCGACAAGGGCTGGGCCGGCGGCAGGCGCAGCGCCACCGGTGCCGGATTGACGCCGCGCGCCAGCTGCGCCGCGCGCCACGGCGCGCGCGCGACCTCGCGCCACGGCACATCGAGCGCGCGCGCGGTATGCGCGACCCAGGCCGCCGCACCCAGCGCGAGCAGCGCAGCCAGCGCGATCAGCGCCACAACCCGGCGCGACCGGGAACGCAAGACATTGGACATCGGCATCGTGCTCAATTGGAAAACAGGCACGGCGGACCCGCGGTCCGCCGTGCCCTGACTCACCGTCCCGCGCTTACAGGAAGCTCGGGGTGGCGCTGCCGCTCGGCGGCTGCGTCAACACCGTGCCCTGGGTCGGGTCGAGGTACAGCGGCGTGGCATTGCCCTTGCCGCTGAAGTCGAACAGATCAGTCAGCGAACCGGCGCCGGCGTCGAACGAGCCGCCGCCCAGGCGCTGGCCGCCCAGCCAGTTGTCTTCGATGAAGCGCACGATCGAGGCCTGGCTGATTTGCAC
>JAKAHP010000032.1 GCA_021825505.1 Pseudomonadota bacterium | reverse complement strand
CACATCAACCTGACCGGCGATTACCTCTGGCGCAGCAGCGCCAAGATCGGCGCGGGCAAGTTCAGGCCGCTACGGCCGCTGCAACCGGCTTAGCGTGCTTTATTTTCCGTTTTCTGAGACGACCCCTATCCGCGCTTGGTCGATCAAGCGCCGGATCATCGCTACATTTATTCGACGGAACGGGCACGCTGAAGTCGCCGCGCGAACAGCGTGCCCCATCCGACCGCGAAGACGACGAACATCATTGCCGCCGTGATCAATGCTCGCATATCCAGCAAGGGCGGGGCATGCGTGTTGGCCGCCACGACAAGCGTATTGACGTAGGCCAGGAATGCTGCGACCCCCGCAGAGAACAGGCAGAA
The DNA here is from genome assembly GCA_021825505.1 of Pseudomonadota bacterium. GTDB lineage: Bacteria > Pseudomonadota > Gammaproteobacteria > Burkholderiales > Burkholderiaceae_C > Thiomonas_A. The sequence goes on along the minus strand of JAKAHP010000032.1, from coordinate 16,770 downwards.
ATTGACCGATGTGATTCGCGCGACGTCGGCTGGGTCATCCGCGCCCATTCGCACTGCTTTCGCGCGTAGTTGCCACGTCGGCGCCCACGCGATAACCACGGGCAAAGCAAGCACCAAGACGAGCATGACTCCTATGTAGGCGCTCCTTGGCATCCATCCATTGGCATGGCCATTCGCCGCGAAATGGGATGCGACCATCCCAGGAAGGTGCTGGCTGCCGATCGCGACAACGACCGACATTGCCGTGAGCCATGCGGCGAGGACGGCACGCGCAACCGTGGATGGCATGGCTATGTGTGCCGATGTGCTTTGAGCGCGGACGCCACAGACGTTGAGAACACCAGCGTTTGCCGCCAAAGCGGCAGCATGCATCGGATCGATTCGCACATGGTGGGGCTCATAGGAGTTGTTGGCACATCGCGCTGGTTAGAGTACGCCTGCTGTCTGAAATTCGCCAAGCTTCCCGGATACGTGCCGCCCGCTCTCCGGGGCTGTCGAAAGCAACAATGCGGCGTTCTGGCCGGCTTGGGCTTGCCCCCGAAGGGGCACACATGGCCGCCGCACAATTGGCCGATCCTAGGCCGCCCTATTGCGCCTCTGGCGGCGTTCCACGCTGTTTCGTGCAGTGAACCGCCCCGGGAGTCGTGGAGGCCGATTGGCTTGAGGCTGGCTGGGATGGCGGCTGGGTTGATCCGGGTGGTGGTGACCTCAACGCCAGTTACCTGAAGCATTGCGGCCGCCAGCGCCGGTGACGCCCAGCGCCTGCTTCGGCCGAGCTTCGGTTGCTGGCTGGCCCTCGATGCCTCGGCCAAAGCAGGCGTTGGTCGCAGCCGGGCTCGGTGGCCTCAATACAGTCAGCAGCGACCGTCGACGCCAAGCGCGGGGACCGTGCCAATTGTGACGCTGAATCTCAAGCAGTTCCGGCGTCGCTGTCACGCTTCAGTCGTTCGAAGGAACGCACTAGCATGCCGTGGAGTTCATCACCTTCGCCTCTGGTCTTTTCGCGCATGAACGTACCCGACATCCAGCTGGTTCTGCTGGCGCTGGCCTTCGCATGGAGCATGGGGGCGCACTACACGGGCGCCTGCATGGGCATGCCCTACGCCAGCGGCAGCATCGGCGCGCGCGCCGCGCTGTGGACCATGGCGCCACTGAGCCTGCTCGGCGCCGCCTTGCTTAGCCACGGGGTGCTGCGCACAGTGGGGCACGGCATTATCGCCGGCGGACACCTCGACACCCCGGCGGCCATCGCTGTGATCGGCGCCGCCTTCGTGCTGACGACTGTGTTCACGCAACGCCGCATCCCGACCTCGACAATCCAGATCCTGGTGTTCTGCGTGGTCGGCGTGGGCGCCGCGCTGGGACTGCGCATCCGCTGGGACACGGTGGCCCGGTTGGCGCTATTGTGGGTACTCGCCCCCGGCGTGGCTTTCGTGCTGGGCTATGGGTTCACGAAACTGTTCGACGTCGTGCCGGGGCTGGCCTCGGCGCAGGGCGCGGCGGTGCACGTGGGGCCTGCGCTGGTGCTGGTGGGCGGCGCCGCGTCGCTGGCCATGGGAGCTAACGACGTGTCCAACGCTACCGGGGTGTTCCTGTCCACCGGACTGTGCGGCCCGTGGCTGGCCGGCCTGCTCGGCGGCGCCGGGCTGGCGCTTGGGGTGCTGACCTGGGGAAGACCGCTGCTCGAGCGGGTAGCCTTTGACATGGTCCGCATGGACTTGCCGATGGCCACCGCTGCACAACTCGTGCAGGCGCTGGTCGTGCTGATGGCAGTCGCCTTCGGCTATTTCACTTCGATGAACCAGGCATTGATTGGCGCGATGGCGGGCACCGGACTTGCGCGTGGCCGCGAAACCATCAACGCGCAGGTGATGCTCGGCGTGGTCCGTGGTTGGGTTATCGGCCCAGCGGCAGGCATGGCACTCGGCTTTGCATTTGCGCGGTTGGTGAATGTGAGTTGCTGACGACGGCAGTGGGTACGCCAATGGCTGCACCAGCCCATGAATTCCGGAAGTCGTCACCAAGGCAACCGTGCCGATGACCGCGAAGCGAAGTGCAGCGGTCGTCGCGACTCCGCAGCTCGGCCGAAGCGGGCGTCGGCAACACGTGCGGACTGCGATCGCTTTGGTGCGATGAATTGTCTTCGGCCTCAAGATCGCGACAACGTTCAGCAGGTGGACTGGACAGGCGCGGCCGCATGTCCTTGATCAGGCTTCGAGCAGCGGCGCGACTATGCGCTGAAGGCGCTCGTGCGTCCAGGCCGGGTGGGCATCGTTCCAGCCATCGTCGGCCAGCACGCCATGCCGGTCGATGGTGAAGCTGACCGGGATGCGCCAGATGCGCCCGTAGGCCCCAGCGTATGCGCTGCCCAGCAATCCCACGGGGAAGTCGAGCTTCGCTGCGACCTGGCGCACCGCCGGCAATGCGTCCGGCCCGTCGAGGCTGAAGCCCAGCACTTCGAGGCCCTGCGGGTGATGCTGTCGGTAGAAGGCCGAGAGCACCGGAAGCTCCTCGCGGCAGGGGCCGCACCAGGTAGCCCAGAACGTCGCAATCACGACCTTTCCGAGCAAGTCGCGAGTGGCGACACTGCGGCCATCGAGAGTGTGCAGCACCAGTGCGGGCGCAGTTGCACCCACGCGCAGTGCTTCGCCCGCGAAGGCTCGGGGTCCGACCGCGCCGAGCAACGCGCAGAGTAGCCCGCGTTGCAGCAAGTCGCGACGACTTGTCATGATGTGCTTCGGTTCTGGTGTCGGATGCCGGTTCATACGGAGCCAAGGTGCCGGGGAGTATGGAGTTCCAAGGGTGGAATGCTAGGCGCAAACTCCCAAGGCATTGAACCTGAGCAAAGCGTGCGTCGCTGACACTTGCGCGGCATTCCCAGCTGCGGGGCCGCCGCTATCATGATGGTTCAGCCTCTTGTACCCATGACTGTCTTTGCGCGCCTGCGTTCGTCAAGCCGCGGCATCCTCGTCTGGATGCTGCTGGCAGCCTACGTGTGCACGCCGCTCGCAGCGTGGGCAGCACAGCCCAGAGAGCAGGCGGTCGTCGTTCCCTACTGTATGGGGCAAGGGCCGAGCCAGCCGGGCACGCGCTGGCCTCGGCGCGTCGTGCTGCGCTTCACCAGCCACGCGCAAGTCACCGCGAACGCCATTCAGTTCGCGCTTCCAGCAACGACCCAGCACGCGTTCGAGTCACCGGAAACAGCGAACTTCGACGCCACGCTGCGACGTGAACCCATCGCGGCGACCCATCTCGCTTGGCGCCCGCCGCCACGCGCTCCTCCGAGTTCCCCCAGGCAAGTCTGAAACGTCGCCGCGTGTGGGGCTGGTCAGCCCGCGCGCGGCCTCAGCCTTCACCAACACCGCCGACGCACTCCCTGGCCGGAGGGCGTGGCCGTGCCAAGGGTAACTTTCATGAATGCAAACCATCGTGCGACGGCGCGCGCGCTTGCGCTGTGCTGCGCCGCTCTTGCCCCCGCGACTGCTTTTGCCTGCGCCACCTGCGGATGTTCTCTGTCCTCGGACGCCGCCATGGGCTACGGTGCATCCGCAGGCTGGCGCATCAGCCTGCAATACGACTACATCGACCAGAGCCAGTTGCGATCGGGTACTTCGGCCGTCTCGCCATCGCAAGTGGCCGCCATCAACGATGCAGGCGGCAACCAGGAGGTCGAGCAGCAGACCATCAACCGCTACTGGACCCTGGGCCTGGCCTACAGCCCCAATGCGGACTGGAGCTTCAGCTTGCTGGTGCCATACATCGACCGCAGTCACACGACGTTGGGTGCGGCGACCAATCCGCTGTCGGCCCAGGACGTGAGCGGCGCGACGGTCAGCGGTATCGGCGACGTGAAGTTCCTGGCAGCCTGGCAGGGCCTGCTGCCAACGCACGCGCTGGGCTTGCAGCTTGGCGTGAAGCTTCCCACCGGCAACTACGGCGGGCCGAATGCTGCGGGTACCGGAACCGTCGGTCACAATCCCACGGCTTTTTCCACGGGCCCGAACGCTCAACAGGCGTCGCCGGGAAATCTGCTCGACACCAGTCTGCAGGCTGGCAATGGCAGTACCGATCTGATCGTCGGCGCCTACTACTACCAGGCCGTCAGCCAGAACTTCGACGCCTTTGCCAGCGCACAGTTCCAGGCATCGGTGATGCACCGGCTCGATCAGCCTGGAGAAGACTACCGACCGGGAAACCAGGAGAACGTGAGCTTCGGGTTGCGCTACGAGAAGAACCCGAACTGGGTGCCACAACTCCAGATCAACCTGACCCGCAAGAGCGCCGACCAAGGCGCGCTGGCTGACACCGCAGACACGGCCGGAACTGTCGCCTACCTCAGTCCCGGGCTGAGCGTGGTGCTTGCACGCGGCGTGGTCGCATACGGCTTCGTGCAACTGCCGGCCTACAGCAACTTGCAGGGCTATCAGCTGTTTCCGCGCTGGACCGCATCCGCCGGTCTGAGCTATTCGTTCTGACCCTAACCGAGACAGCTCTTACATCCACGGGAGACAGTCATCAACTGAACTTCCGATCTTGGGTGCGCGTCAGCAGGCAACGGCGGTCTGATGGTTTTCTCGGACCTATTCCGGCGACGACCGGAGTTGGCCAACACCTGCCGCTCAATCATGTGCTCCTCGGTGACCTTGCCCGTGAGGCCGATCTGTCTGGTCAGGTTGTAGAGCGTGGCGGCGATCGATCGGGCCACGTTGGCGCGTGGGGTTCTCTTGCGCACAGCGTTTGACTTTGCACGGTCCAAGCGCACAGCGAAGGAAGTACATCATTGAGCAATGCGCCGGCACGAGCATCGGCCAAATTGGCCGCGTCGACGCAATCCCACTTTATGGAACCCACGGTGCACATAGACTCGGCACAGCGCACTCTGCGCACCGAGCGCCTGCTTCTGCGTCCGCTCGAACCCGCGGATGCCCCCGCGTTGCTGCGGCCATATGGGGACCCCGAAGTCACGAGTGAACCGCGGGCGCTGGCCCGACTCTGAGAGGGTGGCCGCAGTGCGTCACGCAGCAATCACCGAGGTCATCGGCAACCGCTGCGCCGTCCAGTTGCCGCTTCGAGCCGGCGTCGAGCAGAGCGCGAAACCAACCGCCAAGCTGACCGGGGACTGGACGGGCGCATCCGGGAGTGGTCCTGCTCCTGGAAATCTCAGGATGCGTCAGAAGCCCAAGTGCATGCGCAGCCCGCCCACCCAGGCGCCGGGGTTGGTGCCTCCAGGGTGATCAAACCACTGCAGATCCGGCTGGAGGTACAGGGCGGAGGAGAGTTGCCAGGAGTACACAGCCTCCACGAAGGTTTCGGGTGCAGGGGCATGAAGCTGCACGCGCCCAAAGCCGAGGCTGAACTGGTCCAGCGGGCGCTGCGGCAGCAAGCCGGTGAGGAGCAGGCCGGTGGCCGCGAACTCGGTCACCAGGTTGCCTTGCGCCGGGGAGGAACCGGCCAGCGCGAAGGCTCCCCAACTTCGCCCCGCGGCCTGCCAGCGCGTCTCGCCCACTACGTAGGCTCCCGATGTCGTGGCGCCGAAGCCGCTGCCGGGAGCGTGCGCAGCGTGCCAGGCGCCCAACTTGAGATCTGTGGTCGGTTGCTCGGAGCCCGCACCCCAGTCGCGCTCGACCTCACCAATGCTTAGCGCGCCTTCGCGCAGTGCGCCTGCAAGTCCTGGCGGGTTGCCCTGCCAGATTCCGGCGCGCGCCTGCCATCCAGGCGCGACGCGCCAGTTGCCCATCAGGCCCAGCCCCGGGCTCGGAAAGGACGGGTCGTTGATGTTTGCGGTGAAGTTCGGCGACATGCCGAAGGTGCCGTTGTGCAGCAGGTCGGCGACATCGCTGGCTTCGAAGTATTGGTTCAGATCCATGATGCCGGCACGCAGCCGCGCCGAGCCCATATCCTGCGCATAGGTCAGCTGGTAGACCCTCAGGAAGTTCGGGGCCCATTCATTGCTCGGGAGCTGGATCGCTCCTGTGCGTGCGAGCAGATTACCGTCCGAGCGCACGCCTTCCAGGCTGAAGTCAAAATGTCCTCCTGGCCACCAGCCGGCGGCCGTGGCATCCAGGCTGGCGCTCCACTGCAACAGCACCGATGACGCCAAGCGGCTTTGCAGACCGCCCGAAAAGTTGGACATGGTGTCCAGGTCGAGGCGTCCAAAACTGCTCAAGCCGGCAAGGGTGAGCGCGTGGACGGGCGCAACGCCCTGCGCGGCCAGCAATCCGACGGCGAGAAGGATTTGGGGATAGCAAATGTGCTTGACGCAAGCTCTTCGGTCCCGATTCTGGCGCGGTCTCATGACAAGTCGAATGGAATATCGGGGCCGCGCCGCTTGCTCGACGACCCGGGCCTGCCGTTTGCGAGGAGCGAAGCGAAGTTGCGGCTGTTGATCTGCATCAGCCCGAAATGCGTGCTGCCATCGAAATTCACGTGCCGATACCCGGGCAGGAGATGCGAATCCTTCCAGACGATCGCGATCAGCACTTCGTGGTTCACATGGAAGCGCCTGGCCGCCGCACCGAAACAGTGGCTGCGTCTGATGGCACATTGCCGTGCGTCGATGAAACGACCGAATCGGGCGCTGCCGGCGGCACTACCACCGCCGCGCGTGCAAGGGGCGACGTCGTAGCTGCGCAATTCGTCGGCGGCGTCCTCAGACCAGATCCACTCCATCGACGCGTGCATCGTTTCGTGCGTGATGCGCTGTCGCTCGCGGCATATCGCGTGCCTTGTGCGGCGAGCGTGAGAACACACTGCCCGCATAGTCGGAGGTTGAGGCTTGAATTTCTTAGGTTTCAGTTCATTTTCCGTCTCTAGCATGCGGGAAAAAAGGCGAATTGCATCATGCAAAGCGAAGCTCAAGTCCTGTCCGAGCGATCCACCCCGGGCCCCGAGCGCGACTGCAGTCCGGCGCTGGCGCCGCTGCGGCCACGGCAGTCGATCGGCTCGACTTCTTCGATCCGGCCAACCAAGACCTGGCAGCGCCAAGCGGATGCGCGCCGCGGGCGAGCCATGATGGCCGCTCAAGAACAAGAACAAAGGTTTCTGGCGAACTCCGTGCGATTGTCGCAGCCGCTTCTTTGCCGCCGTAGGACGCGACCCAATCATCCGAGGCGCTGCCGCTGGGTGGCCCCGCGGCGAGGCGCGCGTCGGGCGCGAGCAGCGTCAGCAGATCCGGGGCCAGATCGCGCAGCAACTGCACCGTCATCGCGCTGGTGAAGTGGTAGCCCGCTGCGTAAGGCTCGCGTGCGTACGCGGTGATGGTGCCGAAGAATCGATGGCCCAGAAAGAACACGAATGTCGCGGAGCGCTTGACGCGGCGCGATTCGATCAGGCGGCCGCGCGGCGAATAGACGTCGTAGCGCTGGTCACCGGTCCCGGTCTTGCCGCCGACCGCCATGGCGCTGCCGTCAGACAGGCGATAGGCACCGCGCAGCCTGACTCCGGTGCCGCCGTCGACCACGGACAGCAGCACCGGGCGCAGCGCATCGGCGATGGCCTTCGGGTAGACACGCCTGCCTGGTGTCGGCAGCGCTGTGAAGCGCGTCGCATACGGTGTGTCGGCGGCGAAGTCGAGCGCGCTGATCTGGCGCACCGGCTCGAGCACGCCGCCGTTGACGACGGTGCCCATGAGCTCGGCCAGCGCCGCGGGGCGGTCGCCCGAGGCACCCAGCGCGCAGGCGAACGACGGCGTCACGCTTGCGAACGGATAGCCCAGCCGCTGCCAGGCCGCGGCGATGCGTTGGTAGGCCTCGGCCTCGAGCACCATGCGGATTCGCATGTCCTGGCGCCGCAGGTCGTGGGTGCGGAACAGCCAGGCATAGACTTCCAGACGCTGCTTTTCGCTGGCACGCAACACCTCGCTCTGCGACGCGTGCGGGTGCTCGAGCAGGTAGGACACGACCCACAATTCCAGCGGATGCACGCGCGCGATGAAACCACGATCGGCGAGGTCGAAGCGTGTCGCCGCATAGCGTCGATACAGCGTGGCCAGCAAGGTGTCGTCGAGCTCGGCACCCGGCAGTGCCGTGCGCATCAGGTCGGCAAAGCGCTGCGGCGTGGCGCCGGGCTCGAGCCCCAGGATCGCGGCCGCCTTGCGCGCCGGTACCGCGGGCACGCTGGCCAGCAAGGTCGCTTCCATGGCCTGCGGGTCGAGTGCGCGGTAGCGGCGATAGAAGCGCGACACGAAGGTGGCACCTTCGGACTCGGCGAAGCGTTTCAGGTACACGATGCGCAGCGCCGGATTGCGCATGACCTGCGCGGCCAGTTCAGGGCGACTGTCCATTTCAAAGCGCACGATGTCGCGCATCAGCCGTACGAACACCAGGTTGACCGAGTGCTGGAACCCGGTAGCGACGCTGAGCACCGCACGGTTGTCGGCGGCGTCGAAGTTGCTGAAGCGCTGCAGCGCGCCACCGGTGAAGAACGCCTCGTCCGGGTTGCCCGAATAGGTGCGCTGCAAGGCGGCACGCAGCATCGGCGCCAGTGAACGATCGGTCGTGGTCTGCAGGTAGTGCAGCGCCCAGGCCTTGATCGGGTCCAGCGGCGCCACCGGGACCTGGCGCAGCGCCCGGTCATCGAGACCCGCGTAGCGCTGGTGGAGTGCAGTGACGATCTGCAGATACAGGATGATGGTGCGCAACTTGGCCGTCGAGCCCAGGTTCAGGCGCGCCCCCTGGTTGATGTCGAACGGTTGATCGCCACTGTCGGTTTGCACGCGCAGCAGGTTCACGCCGCCGACGCGCTCATACAACGTGAAGCTGTACAGGATGTGTCGCGGGTCTGCGCCGGCACGCAACATGTTCCGCCCGTACAAGCCTTCGGCCAAGGCGCCGGCGCGCGTCGCCGCGGCACGCAGGCGCGCCGTCACTGCGCGCTGCACGGCATGGTCCAGCGTGGTGTGCGCGTCGAGGTCGAGGTGGTCGAGCGCGTACAGGTCGTGCATGCCCAGCAGCTGGCTCAGCCGCACGCGCATTGCGGTCGCCGCCTTTTCCTTGACGAACGAGACCGGTGGGGTGGCGCGTTGTGCGGGCGTGAAGCGCAGCGCCTGGTGCAAGGCGGCGTCGCGCAGCGCAGCGGGGATGACGTCGCCGGTGGCCAGGCGCTCCAGATAGCGATCGGTCAGGCGCTCGAGCGCCCCCGGATCGTGCAGCAGGAAACGCGAGGGCGCGCGTTGCGCAATCATCAGCGACAGGGCCTGCTTGTAGGCCAGCGCTGACGCGTTCGACGCCGGATCCTTCGCGCGCAGCAGCGCGTCAATCAGGCGCGGATCGCGCCCGTACCAGGCCTGCAGGCCGTCGCGCAAGCCGTGGATCGCTCCGACTCCGGGACGCGCCGCGAGCGGTACCGTGTTCAGATAGTCGACGACGATGCGTCGCCTGGCCGGCATGTCATCGACGCCGCCCTGGTAGGCGCGCAGCGAGGCCGACGCCATCTGACGCAATTTGTCGAGGTCGCTGTGCGTACGCCCCCCCGGCGCGTGGCGGAACTTCTCGATCTGGGTGGCCAAGGTGCTACCGCCAGGCGTATGCGCGGCAGGTTCCACCCAGTGCCGCAGCTGATCGAACAAGGCACGGCTGAAGCGACCCCACGCCAGCGCCGGATTGCGCATCGGCTCGCCGGGGTCGAGCAGCTTGCGATCCTCGATGTACAGCAGCGTGCGCACCAGCAGCGGCGGGACCGCGGCGAAATCCGGATAGGTCGAAACCGGGAAGCGGGCATCGTAGAAACCGGTCCCGCTGCGGTCGCGCAGCACCAATCCGGCCTGATCCTTCTCGCGGTACGGCGGATACAGCCCCAGACGAACGACAGCAAGCATGTTCGGCGACATGCGCGATTGGGACGCGACGACATAGCCTTCGCTTCGCAGCCTTGGCGTGAACTGGGGAATCAGCACGTAACCGAAGCTTCGGTCGTAGGGGCCGTAACGAGGAAACGCGATCGCGGCGCTGGCGCCGCGACCATCACGGAAGGTCAACGAACGCACATAGCGCGCGAGCAGGTGCGCCTGCAGCCACGATGTGCGCGCCTCGAACATCGCTGCGGCAACGATCGCTGCGAGCAGCGTGACGACGATCCCCCAACCACGAATCCTGGCTCGCAATTTTTTTCCCGACCGATCCGTTCGGACGCCAGCATCGCATGGCCTTATGAACATCAACGCATCGCGCGCATTTTCGTCGACATAATTTCAAAGGCGATCGAGCATCGTGCTTGGGCATGCCACTGAAGCGCCCCGGATTACCGGCACTGCACTCAGCGCCGGCAACGCCGTTGCCTAGGCAATGGTCTGGAGAACTCAAGTCCAATTCAGCGGCACCAACCTCGCAAATGCAAAGCCGCGAGCCATGCCCGCCGCAGGACCTATAAGCCATGCGCGGGCCACGCCGAGCATCACGCGCGCATCGATGGTGTGACGGCCACGCGCAAGTCCGGTACCCGTCATTGCGCCAATCAGGGCGAGCACCCACAGCAGCGCCAACCGGGCCACCGTGTCCCAGCGGATGCGCAGGCCTGAAGCGGCGCCCGCGCCGACCACGCAGAACACCAGGATCTGGATGGTCGAGGTGCTAGTGCGTTCCTTTGAACGGCCGACGCGTGACAACGGCGCCGGATTTCGAAGCAATCCAAAAACGAAGCGCGCGCTGATGCGCGCGCTTCGTCGTGCCCTCTAGGCGACGCCTAAGGCGAGGTCCAGTACTGGCGGAACAGGCTGTCGAGGTACGTCAGCTGCATGCCGGCGCCGGCGAAGGTCGAGCCGGTGGGGGCCGCCTGAATGGTCAATGTCGCGGCGACCTGGCCGGGCACCAACTGCGTGTTGTAGTTGTTGCACGCGGTCTGGCCCGAGAGCGTGGCGCACCCGTACAGATTGAGGTTGTTGGCGTACAGCCCGCTGGCACTCGGCGCGCTCCAGTCGATGGTCAGCGTTCCGCCGCTGGCAAAGGCCGAACTCGGCTTCGGCGTGGAGGTGAAGCCGCTGGCGAAGTCGGCCGCGCCAGCCAGGGTCGAAGTCAGCGGCAGGACCGTCAGCGTCGGGTGGTAGGTGGCCAGCGGCGTGTCGGTGGCAGGGTTGGAACCGTTGTACAGCTGGATGGTGTAGGTCGCCGGCACGCTCATCGCCGCCAGTTGGGTATCGGCGAGTGGCACGACCTGCCCACCGATTGACTGGGAGCAGCCGGGAGACAGGGTGCTTTGCAGCGTCAGCGTGGCGGGCCCGTTGTACGTCGACGGTGCGCCGGCGGCGAGCTGCATCGGCCCGCCGTTGCCGGTGGCGAAGTACAGCAAGCCCCCTGTGGGCAATTGCGGGCCACTGACTACAGCGTAGGTCAGCCCGACCGCGCCCTTGTCGTTGATCTCGACGTCGAGGCCGGCGCACAGGGCTCCAGTTACGCTGGCGTTGGTGCTCATGATCGCGGCGCGTGCGATTTTCTGGTTGCCCAGTATCAGCCAGCTTCCCTGCGCGTCCTTGTAGACGATGAACGAGGTCCGGCTGTTGGGTTCCGTGTTCTCGAGCACCGTGAAGACGACCTTGTACGCGGTCGCCCCGTTTGGCACCGTGGTCACGCGGGCAGGAACCGGCAGCAGTTGGATGTCGGAAATGGTCATGTTCCCGCCGACGACCTTCGGCGCGGTGGTGATGTTCTGCAGGAATGGGGCTAGCGTCTGGCCATCATGCAGGAAGTTTGCCTGGTCGAAGTAGGACAGCAGCGCGCTGGACGTCGGCGACGGCGCGGTGGCCAGCAGCGCGCTGAGGTCGTCGAAGGTCGTGGTGATGGCCTGCAGGTCGCTGACGTTGTTGGACGCTCCGGCCGGCAGCGGCGTGCTCGGCGGGTTGCTGAGGGTGCCGCTCACCGATTGCCCGGTCGTGGTGTTGGTCAGGATTTCGCTGCCGGTGCTCGGGTCAATCGTGACGTGGATGCTGTCCAGCACGGCATCCAGCCCGCTGCCGTTGGCGCTGAAGGCTTGGTGCAGCAAGTCGACCGTGCCGCTGACGCCTTGCTGCTGGAGGATGGGTTGCAGCTCGGTGTCGAGTGCCTGCACGCCTGCCGACAGCGCCGCCGGAGTGAGCAGACTTGAGTAGTTGCCGTTGGCGAAAATCGTCGCTGCGAGCTGGTGGCCGAGGTTGGCGATGACCAGGTCGGTGAGCGGGGTGATGTCGATGGTCGCATTGCCGCTGGTGACGTCGGCGGCGGTCACTGCCGAGGCCAGCGAATAGTCGACTCCACCGAGCTTGTAGTTGATCTGCAGCATGAACGGCGGATTGAAGCCCTGGATCTGCGTTGCGGTGAAGGCGTAGTGTCCGGTGCCGTCGGTGCTCGTCGTCACCGTCCTGGCCGGGTTCGACGAGTCCTTCAGCGTGACGACTCCGTTCATCGTGCCGCTGCCGCCGCCGCTGATCGGCGCGCCGGTGGCAGCCACGCCGCTGATCGCGGCCGCGGCAATCGGATTGCTACTGCCGCCGCTGCTGGCTGTGGTGCTGCCGCCACCGCCGCCACAAGCGACCAGCGCCGCTGCGATGGATATGGCTGCGCCCCACGCGAGAGCACGGCCTGCAAACACGCGTATATGCATGATGACCTCCTTGAAGTTCGCGCCGACGCACCATGGCGTCGTGCGCGGAGACCTGGAACCCAAATGCAACATGTGGTAACTAGCGCGTCGTATTGATTACCCACGTCACTCCAATTGGAAACCTGGCAGTAGAGTGCGACTAGGACGAAATTGCGGCCGTGCGGGCCGTGCGATGCCGCTTGCGATTGCAGGCGGAAGCTCCTGGTGTTGGAGGTGAGCGATGACCCTCGACGATCCCTTGGAGAAGGTCGCCTGGCTCCATCCGCCGGAACTCGGTGGTTGGGAATACCTGATTGCCGATCGCTCCCGGCGGCTTTGGACGGTCTATCACGAGACCTACACGCTTTGCTCGGGTATCCATTTGTGGGGGCAGTCTTGGCGCTATCGGGGCCGAACCTATATTCGACTCAATCCCGGGATGATGTTGATGGAGCCGGGCGAACTGCACCGGACCCTATCCGTGCCTCAAGGCGCGCAGTTCAAAGTGGCGCAGATTCCCCCCGCAGATGTGGCGAGAGCCGCCATGGAACTCGGGCTGACAGGCGATGTTCATCTCAGGCGCGCGGAAACCGACGATCCTGCATTGACGGCGGCGGTATGGAGGCTCGGCGAGGTCGCCGAATACGGTGGCGCAACGTCCTTGGAGGTGCAGACCTTGCAGGCCGCAGTTCTGCGCCACATGCTGAGCCATGCCGAGCGTCTGCCGCACGCCCCGCAGGCCGACGGATTCGTCGCTGCCGGACTAGCCAGGGACTATTTGCGCAACCATCGCTGCGAGCCGGTAACTCTCGACGAACTGGCTGCGGTCGCCAGGGTCGGGCGGTTCCAGCTGCTACGCGCATTTCGGAGACGTTTCGGCGTGCCGCCACACACCTACCAGACCCAGCTCAGGATTGAGCGGGCCCGGGACTTGTTGCGCAAAGGGACCCTGCCTGCATTTGTATCCGTCGAAACCGGGTTCTACGACCAAAGCCACTTCGGACGGCACTTTCGGAAGATTCTCGGCGTGACTCCCAGCGAGTACGCGCGCGGGCACAGCAGACACTCAACCCTTTCGGGTGATCCGCCCTGAACCGCCGAGGTGCGCACGCCTGGCCAGCGACGGGAGCTCGGCCACGGTCACTGTGCATGGTTTCGGGCGATGGCCGGTATGCGGCAGCCAACGGTCATAGCTAGCAACGATCCCATGCACCGGGTCAAGCTGTTCAAGCTTTGGAGCCTTCGTCAAATCCGGGGCGGTTCACTGCACTGCCGCACAATTTCTGCGGTACGCAGCGAGGTGGCTCAATTCGTCGGCCCAACCGGCACCACGCGTGAGCGCAGCAGGCTGAAGATGCGCATGTCGTGAAATGCGTTCTTCCAGTAGGAAAACTGCGGCAAAACGCCTTCCTCATGAAAGCCCAGCGCGGCCAACAACTTCATGGATCGAACGTTGTAAAGCGTGGTCAGTGCATTGACGCGATTGAGCTGCATCACGGCAAAGCCGTAGCCGAGCACTGCCGCCGCGGCCTCGCGCATCAGGCCAAGCCCCCAATAGGCGTGGGCCAAGTCGTAGCCGAATGATGCCATGCGGCTGGTTTCATCCCACAAGGTATACCCGCAAGTGCCAATCAGCTCCCCGTCACCGCCGGGGACCAGCGCAAAGCGCCGGTGGAACTGCAAATACGCTCGCAGCACGACTTCGGCCTGCTCCAGGCGCGTCATGGTATCGATCTCGTAGTCTCTCGTGACTTCGGGGTCCCCATATAGCCGCAGCAACGCGGGGGCATCCGCGGGTTCGAGCGGACGCAGAAGCAGGCGCTCGGTGCGCAGAGTGCGCTGTGCCGAGTCTATGTGCACCGTGGGTTCCATAAAGTGGGATTGCGTCGAAGCAGCCAATTTGGCCGATGCTCGTGCCGGCGCATTGCTCAATGATGTACTTCGCTGGCCCTTCCACAGCCTGTCAGGTGCGCGAGTAGGCGCCAGGCGTCACCCCGGTGATTCGCCGGAAGTGGCGAATGAAATGGCTCCGGTCGCTGAACCCGAGATCGGCCGCGATTCGCCCGGCCGGGTAACCTTGCCGCAGCATCACGCGCGCCCTGTGCACGCGCAACTGAATATGGTAGGCGTGTGGCGCGACTCCCCAGCGCTTGGCGGCGCGCAGCAGCTGGAAGCGCCCGCCGGCGCTGGCAGTGGCCAGTTCGTCCAGGCTGACGTCGTCGGCAACATGGTCGTGGAGGTAGTCGCGCGCCCTCTCGGCCATTGAGGCCCGCTGCGGTTGCTGCCGTTCGGCACGGCGCTCGGCGTGGCCCAGCAGCGCGCGCAGTACCGCGGCTTGCTGCGACTGCACCTCAAGCCTGCTGGCGTGTTCTCGCTCGGCGATCAGCCCGAGCTGCCAGACCACCTGACACAGTTGCGGATCGTCGCTGCTGGCGCGAGCCAGATGGACTTCACCGTTGCTGCCGAGCTCCGACGCAGCCTGGCGCACCTCGTCGGCAGGGATGATCGCGACCTTAAACACGGCCTCGGGCGGGACGCTCAGCGTTCGGTGCAACTTCCCCGGCTCGAGCAGCATCGTTCCCGGGCCCTGCAAGGAGTGCACCTTGCCTCGATAGCTCCAGCGGTGGTCCCAGCGCGCGCAAGCGCATAGGTCGTAGGACTCATGGAACACCGTCCACAGGCGGCGGGAGCGGTGGGCGACCAGGTATTCCCAACCCTACAGCTGCTGCGGGCGCCGCCATGCCACTCGTTCGAATGGATCGTCCAGAGCCATACCACCCCATGGAATTTGCAGTGGAGCAGCGAAACGGTGCAATTTCATCCTATACGTCGATTTTGCACTCATCTACCGTTGTCGCCAATCCGCTCGCATGGTTTCGCCAAGCCACCATGAACCAATTCACCTACATTCCGCCCCGCGTATACCGCGCCGCCATCGCCGTGTTGCTGGGCCTGGCGCTGGCCGGCTGTGGCGGCGGCGGAGGGGCGTCGACGACCGCCGCAGTGGTTCCGCAGATCAACACGCTGGCGTCGACTTCGCTGACCCCGATGACCTCGCTGACCATCGCGGGCAGCGGTTTCGACACTGCCGATGCGGTGTCGGTGCGCTTCACTCCGGAGAACGGCCAGCCTGCGGTGACCTTGCCGGCCACAGCAGTGACGTCGACCAGTGTGACCGTCCCCGCGCCGTTATTGTTTGACCCGGGCAGCGGATTGTCGGTTCCCGAGGTCGTCGATATCGATGTCATCGAAGCGACCCCGACCAGCCTGGTCGTCTCCAATCGCCTGACCGGTCTGCAACTGGCGGCGCTGCCCAGCGTGGCCGCGGGGTCGCCGGTCGGTACGCTGACCTCGCAGTTTCTAGCCACAGCGCTGGCCCAAGACACGGTGACCGAGGCGGCAATTGCCGGCAACGCGGCGCTGGCGACAACCTTGGCTGCGATGCAGGCACAGGATGCCAACCTGAGCGCGCTGCAGACTGCGGTCAATGCGGTAGTTGGCGGCGCCGCCAGCCAGACGGTCACGCTGGCCGGCGGGAAGACGGTGCTCATCGATACCGCGACTCTGGCGATTTCCGACCAGCTGGTGCAAGCGCTGCTGACTTCGGCAAGCCAGTTGCTATCGAATCCGAGCTCGCTGGCGCTGGCGGCCACGCCGCGCGCGCTGGCGGCCACGCCGCGCGCGCTGGCAGCGACCTGCACCACCGCGCTGTGCCGGGTTTCCAATTTCTGGAACAACTTGTACGGTGCCAACCCCGCAGTCAGCGCGGCCGAGAACAAGTTGCTGGTCGATATCGGTGCCGAGGTGCTGGGCGGGGAATTGACCGAGCCGATCCAGGCGCCTCGGGACGCGTTGGCCGTGGCGATGGTCTGGGGTGGCGTTTCGTCGCTGGGCGCGGCGACCATCGCCCAGGGCGAGGCTCCAGCCGCGGGGGCCTTTTTCACCGATGCGACCAAGTCCGGGTTGTACCAGGTGATCGAACAGCTGGCCAACGTACCGGCCGGCGGTGCGATCACGATCCTCGCCGGAACCGCGAACATCCTCTATCTGGCAGCGACCGCACTGCCGCAAAGCGACCCGACGACTGCGCAGCGAATCCAGAGTGGAATGCTGGTTCAGGTGACCAACGGCGACAGTGCCGTCGTATCGGCCGGAGGGACAGTCATCGTCTCGCTGCCCGGGACCAGCGGCGGCTACGACATCACCCAGTCGGTGGTTCCGCTC
>JAKAHP010000303.1 GCA_021825505.1 Pseudomonadota bacterium | reverse complement strand
CGCTTCGTCCATCGTCACGACGCGGTAGCCTTCCATCGCCGCCTGCAGCGCGCAGATCGGGTCGATCTCGGTCACCCAGACCTGCGCCGACAGCGCGCGCAGCGCCTGCGCCGAGCCCTTGCCGACGTCGCCGTAACCGCACACCACCGCGACCTTGCCCGCCACCATCACGTCGGTGGCGCGCTTGATGCCGTCGACCAGGCTCTCGCGGCAACCGTACAGATTGTCGAACTTGCTCTTGGTCACGCTGTCGTTGACGTTGATCGCCGGGAACTTCAGCTCGCCGCGCTCGTGCATCTGGTACAGCCGATGCACGCCGGTGGTGGTCTCCTCGGTCACGCCGCGGATCTGCGCCAGCCGCGTCGAATACCACTTCGGGTCCAGCGCCAGGCGCGCGCGGATCGCCGCGAACAGCACGCGCTCCTCTTCGCTGGTCGGGTTGTTCAGCACCGCCTGGTCGGCTTCGGCGCGCGCACCCAGGTGCAGCAGCAGCGTCGCGTCGCCGCCGTCGTCCAGAATCATGTTCGAGTGACCACCGTCGGTCCAGTCGAAGATGTGGTGGGTATAACGCCAGTAATCCTCCAGCGACTCGCCCTTGACCGCATACACCGGGGTGCCGCTGGCGGCGATCGCCGCCGCCGCGTGATCCTGGGTCGAGAAGATGTTGCACGATGCCCAGCGCACCTCGGCGCCCAGCGCCTGCAGCGTCTCGATCAGCACGGCGGTCTGGATCGTCATGTGCAGGCTGCCGCTGATGCGCGCGCCGCGCAGCGGCTGCGACGCGGCGTATTCGTCGCGGATCGCCATCAGCCCGGGCATTTCGGTCTCGGCGATGCGGATCTCGCGCCGGCCCCAGTCGGCCAGGCCGAGATCGGCGACCACGTAATCGGGAATGGCGGCGGGTTGGACCACAGCGTTCATGTCGGTTCTCCGTGAACTGCGGCCGGCCCGGGATGCATCACCGCATCCCGTGTCCGGCACGGGTTGGGTGAGCGCGGTTGCCCGCGGCGCCTCAGGCGCCGCCTCATGAGCCCCGAGCCTGGCGACCGCCGCCGGAGTCCGGCGCGGTGCGTTGCAACGCTCCTCGGGTGGGGCGTCATTTTACCCATGTGAGCGTCGAGCGCTTGCACTTGGGCCTGAATGGATGCAAATTGCGATCTTGAGCGATGCAAAGGGAGGCGGCGGTGCGCACGACGGTCACGATTGACGACGACATCTACGCGCAAGCGCTCGAACTGGCGGATCCCGACATGGATCGCGCCGATCTGTTCCGCGAAGCAGTGCGCGTGTTCATCCAGGTTCAAGCCGCGAAGCGCCTGGCAGCGCTCGGCGGCACGGCGCCCGCGATGCGTGACGTTGCGCGCCGGCGCGACGGGCGCGCGGCGCGCCGCGGACATTGAACGGATGCGCGCGGCACAACGCGTTCTCGTCGACACCTCGGTCTGGGTTCGGCATTTCCGCCACCGCGATGACGTGTTGGTAGCGCTGCTCGGGCGCAACGCGGTACTGTGCCACCCGCTGGTCGTCGCCGAACTCGCTTGCGGAACGCCACCTGCTCCTCGCCAATCGACTCTGCAGTCCTTGCGCAGCCTGCCTCAAGCGCGACGGGCGACGCTGAGCGAAGCGCTCGCATTCGTGGAACGCGAGCGGCTTTACGGGCTGGGCTGCGGCGTCGTCGACATCATCTTGTTGGCGTCGACCCGACTTTGCGAGCGCACAGCGCTGTGGACCCTCGATGCGCGACTCGCCGCACTCGGCGCTCGCTTCGACGTGGGCTGGGGCGGCGTGCGCTGAAGCGCGCCGCCGCCCGCCACGACTTCAGACCGTCTCGGCGCCGCGCAGCACGCCGGCTTCGGCGCGCAGCGCGTCGGCCTTGTCGGTCGCTTCCCAGCTGAACTCGGGCTCGTCGCGCCCGAAATGGCCGTAGGCCGCGCTCTTGGCGTAGATCGGCCGCAGCAGGTCGAGCATCTGCACGATGCCCTTCGGGCGCAGGTCGAAGTGGCGCCGCACCAGTTGCTCGAGCGCGGCGTCGTCGATCACGCCGGTGCCCTGCGTCGTCACCATGATGCTGGTCGGCTGCGCCACGCCGATCGCGTACGAGATCTGCACCAGGCACTTCTTCGCCAGCCCCGCGGCGACGATGTTCTTCGCCACGTAGCGCGCCGCGTACGCCGCCGAGCGGTCGACCTTGCTCGGATCCTTGCCCGAGAACGCGCCGCCGCCGTGCGGGGCGGCGCCGCCGTAGGTGTCGACGATGATCTTGCGCCCGGTCAGGCCGCAGTCGCCCTGCGGGCCGCCGATGACGAAGCGCCCGGTCGGGTTGACCAGGTATTTGACGTTGCCGCGCATGAACTCGGGCGGCAGCACCGGCTTGATGATGTGCTCGATCACCGCTTCGCGCAGATCGGCCAGCGCGATGTCGGGCGCGTGCTGGGTCGACAGCACCACGGTGTCGACCGCCACCGGGCGGCCGTCCTCGTAGCGGAAGGTGATCTGGCTCTTCGCGTCCGGGCGCAGCCAGGCCAGCCGGCCGTCGCGGCGCAGCTGGCTCTGGCGCTCGACCAGGCGGTGCGCGTAGTAGATCGGCGCCGGCATCAGCTCGGGGGTCTCGTCGCAGGCGTAGCCGAACATCAGGCCCTGGTCGCCGGCACCCTGGTCGAGGTTGTCGTCGTGCGCGGCGTCGACGCCCTGCGCGATGTCGGGGCTTTGCTTGTCGTAGGCCACCAGCACCGCGCAGCTCTTGTGGTCGATGCCGAAATCGGCGTCGTCGTAGCCGATGCGCTTGAGCGTATCGCGCGCGACCTGGATGTAGTCGACCACCGCGTGCGTGGTGATCTCGCCGGCGAGCACGATCAGCCCGGTGTTGGCCAGCGTCTCGGCGGCCACGCGGCCACGCGCATCCTGGGTCAGGATCGCGTCGAGAATCGCGTCGGAAATCTGGTCGGCGACTTTGTCCGGATGGCCCTCGGACACCGACTCGGACGTGAACAGGAAGGAAGAGGCCATGTCAGCATGCTCCAGCGGTTGCGGTTGATCTCGTCACCGGTGGGTTGCGACGCGGCGACGCTTTAGCGGAACTTGTTCGGCGGCGGCCTCGACTGCTCGTCACGGCCCCGCGCGTCGCCCCGCAAGTTGTCATTAACTCGGCGACCCCGAGATTGTAGCCCCGACACCGAGCTTTTGCCGATAACCTGCCACTGCGTAACATGTCCGGTTCGCATCAGTCTCACGACCGTCTGTTCCGCGCCCTCCGCCATGCTGCGCCTGTTTCGCGCCCTGTCCCGCTTTCCGCTCGGCCTGCTGCAGGCCGCCGGCGGCGCGCTCGGCTTGCTGGTGTATGCGGCGTCGGCCGAGTACCGCACGCGGCTGCGCGCGAACCTGCGCCTGGCCGGCCACGAAGCGCTGGCGCTGCGCGCCGCGCGCGACGCCGGGCGCATGCTCGGCGAGCTGCCCTTCGTCTGGTTTCGCGGCGACGCCGCGCTGCGCCGGGTGCGGGTGGACGGCTTCGAATGCGTCGAGCGCGCCCAGGCCGAAGGTCGCGGCGTGCTCTTCCTGACCCCGCATCTCGGCTGCTTCGAGGTCGCGGCGCAGATCGCAGCGACCTGGGGCCCGATCACCGTGCTCTACCGGCCGCCGCGCAAGGCCTGGCTGGCCGAGGTGGTGCAGGCGCGCCAGCGCGCCAACCTGCGCACCGCGCCGGCGACGATGGCCGGCATGCGCCC
>JAKAHP010000302.1 GCA_021825505.1 Pseudomonadota bacterium | reverse complement strand
ACCCAGCGATTCGGCGGCGTCCTCGAGCATCGGCACGCCGGCCGCGTCGAGCAAGGCGCTCAGCGCGTCCATCTCGGCGCTGAGTCCGTACAGATTGACCACCACCGCGGCCTTCGGGCGCTGGCCGGCGGCTTCGAGTTCGCGCAGCGCACGCTGCAGCGCCTGCGGCGACATGTTCCAGCCGGTCGGCTCGGAGTCGACGAACACCGGCGTGGCGCCCAGTTGCAGGATCGGGTTGGCGCTGGCGACGAAGGTCAGGCTCGAGCACAGCACGAGGTCGCCGCGACCGACGCCGAGCAGGCGCAGGCCCAGGTGCAGCGCCGCGGTGCCGCTGCTGGTGGCGGCGGCATGGGCCACGCCGACCCTGGCCGCCAGTTCGCGCTCGAAGGCGTCGACATGCGGGCCCAGCGGTGCGATCCAGTTGCTGCGGAAGGCTTCCTGCACCAGCGCGGCCTCGTCGTCGCCGAGGTGCGGCGACGACAGCCATACGCGCTGCGTGAGTTCGCGTCGCGTCACCAGATCGACGACGCGCTGCTCGGCGTCGAGCACCGGCACGTGGTCGAGGCGCTGCGCATCCATCAATTGCACGACGTCGCGCATCGCGGCCTGCAGCCCGACCGTCAACGGTGCCTTCGCCGCCAGTGTGGCGAGCTGCGCGCTCGGGTCGACCCCGGCCAGCGCGGCGCGGCGCAGATCGCCGTCGGTGACGGTGCGCAGCAGCCGGCGGGCCGGATCGACCACCAGCACGATGCCCTGTGCGGTCGCGTCGAGCCGCGCCATCGCTTCGCGCAGGGTGGCGTGGGTGGAAAGCAGCAGCGATTCGAAAACGCGGTTGTCCATGTTCGGGAATTCCGTGGGAGGCTCAACGACCGCGCAACGGCGCGGCGGGCACGCCGGCCCAGGCCTGCGCGTCGGGCATGTCGCGCGTGGCCACCGCGCCGGCGCCGAGTACCGCCTCGGCGCCGATGCGCAGGCCGGGCAGCACGGTGCAGCCGCTGCCCAGCAAGGCGCCTGCGCCGACCTGCACGGCGCCGCCCAGACGTGCCCCGGGTGCGATGTGGGTCCAGGCCTCGACGCGGCAGTCGTGGTCGACGATCGCGCCGTGGTTGACGATGACGCCGGCGCCGAGCCGAGCCAGCGGCGCCACCACGCACTGCGCGGCGAGCAGGCAGCCGGCGCCGAGCTCGGCGCTGGGCGCCAAAGCGGCGCGCGGGTGCACGATGCTGGTCGGCGCGGCCAGTGCACGCCAGGCCTCGGTTTCGGCGCGGCGCTTCGCGTTGTCGCCGATCGCCACGTGCAGCGCCAGCGGTCCGCGCAGTTCCGACAGCGCCTGTGGCGACAGCACCGGCACGCCGGGCAGCAGCTCGCCGCCCCACAGGGTGGCGTCACGGTCGCTGGCGACGACACCGCGCCAGATGCCGCAGGCCAGCGCGGCGTCGGCGGCGACGCGGCCGTGGCCGCCGGCGCCGAACACGATGAGCAAGGTGTCGCCGGGCATCGTTCAGTAGCGGTTGGTTTTCAGCAGCAGCGCGTCGTCCAGCGGCAGCGTCGCGAGCAGCGCGGCGATGCGCTGCGCGCTGTCGCCGTCGCCGTACACATTATGCGGTTCGGCGCGGGGCGCGCCGAGCGCGGCACGCAGTGCCAGCGCGATCGGCTCCGCCTGTGCGTCGACGTCGACGGTTCCGGCATTGCGCTCGCGCAGGTTCTGACGCAGGCCGACGTTGACCACCGGCGTGCCGAAACTGGCCGCCTCGATGATCCCCGACGACGAGTTGCCCAGCAGCGCGGCGGCCTCGCGCAGCGCGCACAGATAAAGGTCGCGCGGCAGGTGCGCGTGGCGCTGCCAGGTGCCGGGCAGCTGATCGAGCTGCTGCAGCACGGCGGCCGAGCCGGCATCGGCGTTCGGCGCCAGCCAGACGACGTCGAAATCGCGTCCGGCGCCGGCGTCGACCAGGCCCTGCAGCAGCGCGCCGGTTTGCGCGGCGGCCTGCTCGGCCTGTTGCACCACCGGGTGGAACAGCACCAGCACATAGGGCCGCGTGCCGTCCACGCCGAGCGCGCGCAGCATCGGCGCGCGCGGCGCGCTGCGCGCCGCGGCGATGTCGTCGAGCCCGGGGGCGCCGACGACGAACACCCGGTCAGGCGCTTCGCCCATCGCGATCAGGCGCTCGCGCGCCTGCGCCGTCGCGGCGAAATGCCAGGTCGCCAGCTTGCTGATGGCGTGGCGCAGCGGCTCGTCGACGGTGCCCGAGCGCTCGCCGCCGTGCACGTGCACGGCGGGCACGCCCAGGTGCAGCGCGGCGATCGCGCCCGCCAGCATTTCACCGCGATCGCCGAGCAGCAGCAGCAGGTCGGGGCGCTCGCGCTCGAGCTCGGCGGTCACGCCGAGCAGCGTCTGCGCCACCGCGCGTGCCATGCCGGCGCGGTCGCGTGCGCCCACGTCGGTCGGGATGCGCGCGACCAGCGGCAGCCCGGACGCCTCGATCTCGTCGACGGTGTGGCCGAACGCCGCCTCCAGGTGCATGCCGCAGGCGGCGATGCCCAGGCGCAGCTGCGGGTGCGCGGCGATCGCGCTCAGGGTATGCCGCATCAGGCCGAAGTCGGCGCGCGTTCCGCTCAGGTAGAGAATGCTGCGCGGCTTCGAATTCATGGCTCGAGCATGTCCCACTGCAGCACGCTGCCCGCGGCGGTCGCCGTGCGCAGCACGCGGCCCACCACAAGATTCAGCGCGGCCGCCGAAATGCCGCTGGCCGGGCGGCGCAGCGCCAGGTCCTCGCGTTGCAGCACGCGGCCGGCGGGCAGGTCGCGGCCGAGCACCACGCTGCGCCGTGCCACCGCACGCACGTCGAGTTCGGCCTCGGTCGGTGCCTTGACCCCGTCGCCGAGCATCGCCTCGACGCGGCGCAGCTCGGCCACCAGCGTGGCGAAATCCGCCGGCTCGCTCGACGCGGCATGGTCGGGGCCGGGCAGGCTGCGGTCGAGCGTGATGTGTTTCTCGAGCACGCGCGCGCCCAGCGCGGTCGCGGCCAGCGCCGCGACGTGACCCAGGCTGTGGTCGGAATAGCCGACCGGGCCGCCGGTGGCCTGCGCCAGCGCGTGCAGCGCGCGCAGGTTCAGCGCGGCGTCGGGCGCCGGGTAGGCCGAGGTGCAGTGCAGCACCGCGAGCGCGCCGTCCACTCCGGGCGCCGGCGGCGGCGGCACGTCGCCCCAGACCGCGTGAATCCAGCCGACCGCGTCGCGCACTTCGTCCAGCGTCGCCATGCCGGTCGACAGCAGCAGCGGAAGGCGCGCCGCCGCCGCCTTCTCCAGCAGCGGGCGGTTGGTGATCTCGCCCGACGGCAATTTCAGCCGGCGCACGCCCAGCACGACCAGCTCGTCGACCGCCTGCTCGGAAAACGGCGTCGACATGAACTCGATGCCGCGCACCCGGCAGTGCGCGGCGATGCGGGCGAACGCGTCAGCGTCGAGCTCGAGCGCGCGCAACATGGTCAGCTGGTCGAGTTCGCCGGTGCTGGCGCGCTGATAGGCCGCGGTGGCCGCGCCCGGCAGCGCCAGGTCCTCGGCGTGGAAACTCTGGAACTTGACAGCGTCGGCACCGGCGGCGGCCGCGGCGTCGACCAGCTGCAGCGCCAGTTCGACGCTGCCGTTGTGGTTCACGCCGGCCTCGGCGATCACGAATACCCTGTCGATCGGATTCATCGGCTCAGTCCTCACGCATGCGTCCCAGCCGC
>JAKAHP010000301.1 GCA_021825505.1 Pseudomonadota bacterium | reverse complement strand
AACCACCGGGTTCGCGGCGTGCTGCGGTTCTATGCTTGGGCGGTCCGCGCGCATTGGCTGAGCGAATCGGCGCTCGCGGACAAGACCCGCGACTTCGCTGTGTCGAGGCGGTACTCGCCGATCCGGACGCGCTACGCTGCGGACACCGAGCGCAGCATCTTCGTACTGCGGCAATACGAACCGCTGCCCCGCCCGCTGGTCTCCGGGCAGGCTCGCGAACTGCTCGCCTATCTCGCCCCGCCGTACGATCTGATGGCCCGCTGGCAGCTGTACACCGGGCTGCGGATCAGCGAACTCCTGCGGCTCGGCGTCGACGACATCAACGGCCGCCCCACCCCGCTCACGGCGCATCACACCATCGAGATCACGCGCAAGGGCCGCAAGCCGGGCTACGTGATTGCACCGGCCAGCCTGCTCGACGAGACCGATGGCTACATCTCGGGGCTTCGCTTCGCGTGGCTCAAGCGCGCGCGACGCAGGGGACGCGCCGCCCACCACCCGGCGTTGTTCGTCAACGCCCGCGGCGCACCGGTGAGCAAGAACGCCTACCAGCGCGCCGTCAGCCGGGCCGGCCTGGCCTGCGGCTTCAAGGCGACGACGCATCTGCTTCGCGCGACCTTCGCATGCATGCTGCTGGCCCGGCTCGAGTACTTGGCCAGCGAGGGCGCCAAGGTCAATCCACTGCTCGTGGTGAAGATCCTGCTCGGGCACGAGCACATCGAGACCACCGACCGGTACCTGCGTGCCGTCGCCGTCGACGCCTGCGTCCTCAAGGACGTGCTGGACACGCTGCTCGCGGGCAGCGCAGAGCCGTGAGTTCACGGCGCCCGCCGATTCCGCGGACCCTGGCCACCAGACCGCAGGCCGGAACGGGGCACGCGCCACAGCCGGCGCGCCACGACGCGGCTCGCCTGGTTCGCCACACGCTCATCGACTTCTCGTCGTTGCCGCTGCCAGCCGACGTGCGCCTGGCGCTCGCCCAGGCCTTCTGGGGCCATATCGGGGGCCATTCGGATCGCAGCATCGCCTCGTACTGGAAGTCGATACTGCCCTTCGCCCGGTTCGCCGCCGAATCGCAGTCCCTCAGATCGGTCGCCGACCTGGACCGCGCGATGCTGGTTCGCTACATCGAGTGGCTCAACGCGCAACGCTGTGCCGACGGCAGGATCTGGGCCCTCACCACGCAGGCCGCCGTCTATGGGGCATTGCGCCAGCTGCTGCGATGGCTTGAGCGGTGTCGGCCCGACTTGATCACCAGCATCGATTACCCCTTCTCGCCGTTCCCCAACAAGGCCGCCGCGCGGGCATCGCGCTCGACGCTTTCCGGTCGGCAGCTGCGCGCCATCCTCCAGGCCTGTGAGGATGAGATCGCCCAGATGCGCACGGCCCGCGAATCGGCTGCCCGTCAACGCGCCGCCGACGCAGACAAGCCCGGCACTCTCGGCTGGATCCTCGAACAGATCGATCAACGCCACGGAGGAATCATTCCGGACTGGCGCACGACCCAGGCCAGCGGCAATTTCTGGCTGCAGAAGGCCGTTCGCCGCTACGGCGGCGCCAAGCAACTGGCTCCCCTCCTGTACCCGCGCGCGGTTTCGCTGCTGCCGTACTACCTGGCGATCCTGATCCACACGGCCGGCAACCCCGAAGCCATCGCCGACCTCACTCGCGACTGCCTGCAGCCCCTGCCCTTGCTCGATGACCGCGAGTTGCTGGTGTGGTTCAAGGCTCGCGCGTCGCGCATCCAGCGCCGGACCTTTGACCGCGCCGACGCATTCGGGCCGCCGGCCCTGGTACGGGACATCCTGGCCTGGAACGAACGGCTGATCCCGCTGACCCCTCCCCCGCAGCGCAACCGGCTCTTCGTGTTCAAGGGGCAATTCACGGTCAACGCGATGTCGATCATCACGGTCCACCATCAGCTCGGCGCGTTCTGCGATCGCCATGGCTTGCCGCACTTCGCTCCGGCGAGCATCCGGCCGAGCGTGCTGAGCTGCTTCTACCGCGCCAGCGGTGACCTGCTGCGCACCAAGGCCGTTGCGAACCACGCCAGCGTCGCCACGACGGTTCGTTACGTGCAAACGCCCCTGGTCGAAGCACAGAACCGCTCGCGCATCGCGGATCTTCAGGGTGCATTCATCGAGCACATCGAAGGGCGGTCGGGTCCGAGCCAGACGCGGTGCGACGCTGCGCCTGAACCATCGCCTCCCCCACGCGGCCGCGGTGTCACGCTGTTCGGCTTCGACTGCAAGGATCCATTCGCGGGCATCGCACCCGGTACTCGGCAGGGCGACCTCTGCGTGAACTTCATGGGCTGCTTCACCTGCCCGAACGCCGTCATCACGCCCGACCCGATGTCGCTGGCGCGCTTGCTTCAGGCGCGCGATCACCTGCGCGCCGCTGCGGCGACCCTGTACCCGGCTCGTTGGGAAGTACTCTATGCCCCGCAGCTGAGGATCCTGGAGGAAGACATCCTCCCGCGCTTCGGCTCCCGCGAGCTCGACGCCGGCCAGAGGCTGCAGGCGCAGCTTCCCCCGCTGCCTGACCTGCGGTGAGGTCGCGCCATGCAACCACGGCGATCCAGCGCGCTGAGAACTTCGGCCGGCACTACGCTCGGCACCTCTGACGATCGCCCATGGTTCCTGAAGAACTCGCGCTGGGAGGATTCGACCTGGATCCTTGCGCCCACCAATGCGCTCGAAGAGAGGCTGCCCGTGCGCCTGCACTGGGACTTTTCGGTCGAGGATGGCTGCAGTTTCACCGACGCGCGCCATGCCCCGCTGCTGCAAACCAGCAAGCGGCTGATCGCCCTCATACGCGGCCGCTCGCTGTACACGGGACTGCCGCTGCGGCCGAGTTCCGTCCTGAACTTCTTCCACACGCTGCGCCTGCTGGTGCGCTGGATGGACCTGGAAGGCCTCAGGCGCTTTGCCGACCTCGATCGGCCGGCGCTGCTGCAGTTCCAGCACCGGCTGTCGGTGTCTCCGACGTCCAGGCACTCGACACGCGCCGCCTCAACGGTGCAGCGGCACCTCGCCTTGTTCAACTACCTCTACCGCTGTCGCGCCGAACTCGGCGACGGTCTTTCGTTCGACCCGTTCCCGGGGAGCAACCATCACGAAGCCGCTGGCGCCCGGGAAGGACTGCGCCGGCCGTGGCCGTACACGCCGGACACTGTCTCGGTGGTGTTGCTGCAGGCCGCCGTCAAGATCGTGACGCACGACGCGGCGCATGTCCTGCAAGCCCGAGAGACCTATCGGCGCGTGATGGCGAGCGCAGCCGCGCCGCCCCACAGCTCAGCACCTGTCGGCCGGGCAACGAGGGCGCTGCGTCGGGCACGCGAGGGTACGTCGGGCGTCGAGCGGCCGGTGACGTCGGTGTCCGAACTCGTGCGGCGCATCGACATGCTCTACGCGGCGTGCTTCGTGGTCCTCTCCTACATGGTCGGTCCGCGTGTCAGCGAGATCCTCCACCTTCATGCCGGCTGCGTGCGGCGGCTGGTCGGCGATGCGGCCGGCGCACCCGTGAGCGTGATCGTCGGCAGCATCTTCAAGCGCCAGCCCGGCTACGATGGCTGTCCCCATGAATGGGTCGCACCGCCCGTGGCCGTCCAGGCGATCTCGGTGCTCGAGGCGCTGTCCGAGCCGCATCGCGCCCTCACGGCTCGCCCGGAACTGTGGCTGCGCCGGCGCCGTGGCAACGGCGCGTGGGAGTGGCACGAGGTGCGGCCCGAGTT
>JAKAHP010000300.1 GCA_021825505.1 Pseudomonadota bacterium | reverse complement strand
TCGGCGGCGGCGCCGGCGAGCAGCTCGGCGGCCGCCACGCGGCGCGGCGCCAGGCGACGCTCGATCAGGCGCAGCAGCGCGTGCGGCGCGCCCAGCGCCTTGAAGCTGCCCAAGGTCGATCGCTGCGATTCGTCCTTCACGTCGAGCGCGGCCACGCCCAGCGTCGCCGCCAGCGCCGGCAGCGCCACCAACGGTGTGGGGTGCGGCGTCAGCGCATTCCAGCCCGCGAGCAGCGTGCGCGCCGCGCGCGCCGCGTCCAGGCTCAGGATCTCGCGCAGCGGCGCGTCGTAGTCGCG
The DNA here is from genome assembly GCA_021825505.1 of Pseudomonadota bacterium. GTDB lineage: Bacteria > Pseudomonadota > Gammaproteobacteria > Burkholderiales > Burkholderiaceae_C > Thiomonas_A. The sequence continues at coordinate 3,442 of JAKAHP010000300.1, read as the reverse complement.
GCGCGCGGCGCGCGGGTTGGCGTAGTACGGCATGGTGTCGTGGCGTTCGGGGATTCGGGAGAGGGGAGGGCGGTGCCTCAGGCCGAAGTGCGCGGCAGGCGCATGCGCACGAGCTCGGCGAAATAGTTCGCGCCGACGCCGACGATGGCGTCGTTGAAGTCGTAGCGCGGGTTGTGCAGCGGCGCCGCGTCGGGCGCGTCGCCGTTGCCGATGAACACGAAGGCGCCGCGCACCGCCTGCAGCAACGCGCCGAAGTCCTCCGAAATCAGCATCGGCGCGACGTCGTCGTCGACCGTCGCCGCCACGCGGCGCGCCGTGGCCACCGCGGCGGCGGTGCAGGCCGCGTCGTTGACGGTCGGTGCGAACACATTCCGGTAATCGACGCTGCAGCGCGCGCCGTGCGCGCCGGCGATGCCCTCGCACAGCGCGCGCATGCGCTGCTGCAGCAGATCCTGCACCTGCGGCGTGAAGCTGCGCGTGTCGCCGTCGATGACGACGCGCGACGCCAGCGCATTGCGGATGCCGTCGGTCTGCATGCCGGTGCACGACACCACCGCCGGCTGCGCCGGGTCGACCGCGCGCGACACCAGCGTCTGCAGCGCCAGCACGATCTCGGCGCCGACCACCAGCGCGTCCACCGCCATGTGCGGGCGCGCCGCGTGGCCGCCGCGGCCGTGCACCTCGATGGTGAAGTTGTCCTCGGCCGCCATGATGGCGCCGGCGCGCGTCGCGATGTGCCCGGCCGGCAGCCCGGGGATGTTGTGCGCGGCGTAGATCTCGTCCATGGGGAAGCGCTGCAGCAGTCCGTCGGCCAGCATCGCGCGCGCGCCGCGGCCGTGCTCTTCGGCGGGCTGGAACACGAAGTGCACGGTGCCGTCGAAGTCGCGGCGCGCGCTCAGCAGCTGCGCGGCGCCGAGCAGCATCGCCATGTGGCCGTCGTGGCCGCAGGCGTGCATGCAGCCGGCGCGACGCGACGCATGCGCGCGCTGCGGTGCGTCCTCGTTCAGCGCCAGCGCGTCCATGTCGGCGCGCAGCCCGATGGCGCGCGAGCCGCGCCCGACGCGCAGGCTGGCGACCACGCCGGTGCCGCCGATGCCTTCGTGCACCTGCAGTCCGAACGCGCCGAGCAGCCGTGCCACGCGCCGTGCGGTGCGGTGCTCGGCAAAACCGAGCTCAGGCTCTCGGTGCAGCGCGTGGCGCCAGCGCACCCAGCCCGCCTGCAGGCGCGCCGCGTCGCGCGCCGCATGCGGCTTGCCCATCGTCTCGTCCATCGTCGTCCTCCGTCGTGCGGTGCGCACTGGAGGGCATTATCAAAGCGGGCGAGCGAGCCGTTTCACCAGGATCGAGCCAATGATCGAGACATTTCGATCACAGGGCTGCCGTACGATGAACCTATGTCCCATGAATCGAATTCCCCGAGCGGGCGCGTCGCGCTCGACGCGCTCGACACCGCGCTGCTCGAGCTGCTGCAGCGCGACGCCTCGCTGCCGATGCGCACGCTGGCCGATCGCGTCGGCAGTTCGCCGGCCACCTGCCAGCGCCGCATCGCGCGCCTGCGCGACACCGGCGTGCTGCTCAAGCAGGTCGCGCTGGTCGACCGCGCCCGCGTCGGCCGCGCGCTCACCGTGTTCGTGTCGGTCGAGCTCGACCGCCAGAACGCCGCGCTGCTCGCGCAGTTCGAGCAGCGCATGGCGCGCCGCGACGAAGTGATGGCGTGCTACGAAGTCTCCGGCGAGTTCGATTTCCTGGTCATCGTGCTCGCCGAGTCGATGGAGCAGTACCACGCGTTCACGCGCGAGGTGTTCTCGTCGAACCACAACGTGCGCAACTTCAAGAGCGTGTTCGCGATGCACTGCAGCAAGTTCGACACCCGCGTGCCGCTGCCGGGCTAGCCTGGCCGGCAGCGCCATCCGAGAGTCAGCGCCAGTGAACTTTCTCGCGTCGTCGACGTCCAAATGGACTACGAGAGCAACAGATGTGTTGTATTCTTCGGTGGGCTCAAACGAATTCAAGCGCTGGTTGGCCAAGCAGGGAGCAACATTTCAGCCGGGCAAAGGCTCGCATCTGAAGGTGTATCTGGGTGAGCGCAAGTCAGTACTCCCGATGCATCCCGGTGAATTGAAGACGGGCCTAGTGCAGGCTATCAAGAAGCAGCTGGGACTGAAATAGGTGATCATGGCCGGATTGGACTTTCCTATCGTTTTGAGGCGTCAGCCGGAAGGTGGATACCTGGTGACGTTTCCTGATATTCCCGAGGCGGTCACGCAGGCGGATGACGCGGGCGTGGCGCTCCAGCGCGCGGTGGAAGCCTTGGAAACGGCGCTGTCCTTCTATGTCGACGAGCGCAGACCTTTGCCGGTCGCAGGCATGCCGAAGCGTGGTCAGCGCACCGTGCGTCCGTCAGCGCTCGAGTGTGCGAAGCTTGGCGTATACCAAGCCATGCTCGAGCAAGGGATCCGCAAGAGCGAGCTTGCGCGGCGCCTGGGTTGGCACCTGCCTCAGGTGGACCGACTTTTCGACCTGCAGCACGCGTCTCGACTGGATCAGATCGAATGCGCCGCTCGCGCGCTCGGCAAGCGCATCGACGTCCTTGTGGCGTGAAGGTGTTCGTCGAGTGATCAACAAGCGCAGCGAGCCGGTGGCACGGGCGGTGCCAATCGAGGTGCACAGTCCGGCGCCGCTGTACGGCTATCTGAAAGGCGCGGTGTCGTTTCATCGCGATGTCGTTGCGCCCGATGCCGAAGCCTGGTCGGCGCAAAGCGGGGACGAGGACGACCTGTATGCCGCGCTGGGGCCTGCATCGCCATGACCTCTCCCGGGCTGCTGCCCGGTACCCAGGTCATGGCGCCACGCGGCGCCGGATAGCGTGCGCGACGCCGGGCGGCAGCCGCGCCAGCGACGCCAGCAGGTGCGGCAGCAGGCGCAGGCGCAGGCCGCTGAGCGCGCGCGGCACCACCGCGTCGATCAGGTGCGGGCCCGGCGTGGCCAGCGCGTGCTCGAGCGCAGCCACGAAGCCCTCGGTGGTCGTCGCGCGCGTGGCCGGCACGCCGAAGCCCTCGGCCAGTTTCACGAAGTCGAGCGCTGGCGAATCCAGCGCGAGCTGCGCGCGCGCGCGCTCGCCGTTCCCTGAGGCGCCCACCCGCTGCAGCTCGACTTCGAGAATCGCGTAAGCGCGGTTGTCGAACACCACGGTGATCACGTGCAGGCGCTCGCGCGCCATGGTCCACAGCGCCTGCAGCGTGTACAGCGCGGCGCCGTCGCCGACCAGCGCCAGCACCGGGCGCTGCGGGCAGGCCAACGCCGCGCCCACCGCCAGCGGCAGCCCCTGGCCGATCGCACCTCCCGTCAGCGTCAGCAGGTCGTGGCGCGGCGCGCCCGCGGTGTAGTGCGGCAGCAGCAGCCCCGAGGTCTGCGCCTCGTCGATCACGATCGCGTGCTCGGG
>JAKAHP010000299.1 GCA_021825505.1 Pseudomonadota bacterium | reverse complement strand
GAACGTGCTGCCGCAGACCGATCTGCGCGCAGCCATCACCGCAGCCTGGCATCGGCCAGAGCCGGAATGTCTGCCCATGCTGATCGAGCTGGCGCAGATTCCAGACGCCACCCAGCGCATGGCCGTCCGGAAAATGGCCGAGCGGCTGGTCGAAGGCGTGCGGGCGAGGCGCGAAATGGGCGGCGTGGAGGCCTTGGTGCAGGAGTTTTCGCTCTCCAGCCAGGAAGGCGTGGCGCTGATGTGTCTGGCCGAGGCGCTGCTGCGCATCCCCGACAACGCCACCCGCGATGCCTTGATACGCGACAAGATCAGTCGGGGCGACTGGCAGGCCCATCTAGGTCACTCGCCGTCGGTATTCGTCAACGCGGCCGTTTGGGGGCTGATGTTGACCGGCAGACTGACGGCAACCACCAGTGAAAAGGGTCTGGCCAGCGCGCTGTCGCGGCTCATCGGCAAGGGGGGCGAACCGCTGATCCGCCAAGGCGTGCAGCGCGCCATGCGGCTGATGGGCGAGCAGTTCGTCACCGGGCAGACCATTGCGGAAGCGCTGGCCAACAGCCGTCCGCAGGAGAAAAAGGGCTTTCGCTACTCCTACGACATGCTGGGCGAGGCGGCGATCACCGAGGCCGACGCGCAGCGTTACTTCACCGCTTATGAACAGGCCCTGCATGCCATCGGCAAGGCCTCGCACGGACGCGGCATCTTCGAGGGGCCAGGGCTTTCGGTCAAACTCTCCGCGCTGCATCCCCGCTACACCCGGGCCCAGTACGCACGGGTGATGGATGAACTGCTGCCCCGCCTGACCGCCCTGGTCGAACTGGCGCGGCGCTGCGACGTGGGCATCAATATCGACGCCGAAGAAGCCGACCGGCTGGAGCTCTCGCTCGACCTGCTCGAAGCCCTGTGCTTCAACCCGGCTCTCAAGGGCTGGAACGGCATCGGCTTCGTGGTACAGGCTTACCAGAAGCGCTGTCCGTTCGTCATCGACTATCTCGTCGACCTCGCCCGGCGCAGTGGGCACCGGCTGATGGTGCGGCTGGTGAAGGGCGCGTATTGGGATAGCGAGATCAAGCGTGCGCAGATCGACGGGCTCGACGGCTATCCGGTCTACACCCGCAAGGTGCATACCGATGTGTCTTACCTGGCCTGCGCGCGCAAACTGCTGGCGGCTCCAGACGCGGTCTATCCGCAATTCGCCACGCACAACGCGCAGACGCTGGCGTCCATCATGCAGATGGCCGGGGAGAATTACTACGCCGGGCAATACGAGTTTCAGTGTCTGCACGGCATGGGCGAGCCGCTGTACGACCAGGTCGTCGGCCCGGTCAGCGCGGGCAAGCTGGCCCGCCCCTGCCGCATCTACGCCCCGGTGGGAACGCACGACACCCTGCTGGCCTATCTGGTGCGACGCCTGCTTGAAAACGGCGCCAATACCTCGTTCGTCAACCGCATCGGCGACGACGCCGTTCCCGTGTCCGAACTGGTGACCGACCCCGTGGACGAGGCCCGCGCGATTGCCATCGAGACCGGCGAACTCGGCGCGCCGCATCCGCGTATTCCCCTGCCGCGGCAACTGTTTTCCGGGCTGGGCGCGCAGGCGCGTCTGAATTCCGCCGGGCTGAATCTGGCGAACGAGCAACAGCTGGCCTCGCTCAGCGCCGCGCTGCTGCGCAGTGCGCAGCACATGGCCTACGCGTCGCCTACCGTCGCAGATCAACCCCCGCCCGCCGATAACGCGCAGGCCGCCGCCGAAGGTTGGGTGCCCGTGCTCAACCCCGCCGATCCGCGCGATCAGGTGGGCTGGGTGCGCCAAACGACCCGAACCGAAGTGGACGAAGCCGTGCGCCGCGCCCAGAGCGCCGCGCCGATCTGGCAAGTCACCCCGCCCGGCGAGCGCGCCGCCTGCCTGCAGCGCGCGGCTGACGCGCTCGAACAGCAGATGCAGAACTTGCTCGGGCTGATCGTGCGCGAAGCGGGCAAAACCCTGCCCAACGCCATCGGCGAGGTGCGCGAAGCGGTGGACTTCCTGCGCTACTACGCCGCGCAAACGGCGGCGCGGTTTGACAACGCCACCCATCGTCCGCTGGGCGTGGTGCTATGCATCAGTCCCTGGAATTTTCCGCTGTCCATCTTCTGCGGTCAGGTGGCTGCCGCGCTGGCGGCAGGCAATGCGGTGCTGGCCAAGCCCGCCGAACAGACCGCGCTCATCGCCGCCGCTTTGGTGCGCGCGCTGCACGCGGCCGGCGTGCCGACCGATGCGGTGCAGCTCGTTCCCGGAGACGGCGGCACGGTGGGCGCGGCGCTGGTGGCGCATCCGGCGGTGGCCGGGGTGATGTTCACCGGCTCCACCGAAGTGGCGCAACTGATTTCGCGCACCGTGTCGAAGCGCCTCAGCCCGCAGGGCCGCAGCATTGTGCTGATCGCGGAGACCGGCGGGCAGAACGCGCTCATTGCCGACTCGTCCGCACTGGCCGAGCAGTTGGTCGCCGACGTGCTGACCTCGGCCTTCGATTCGGCCGGTCAGCGCTGCTCGGCCCTGCGCCTGCTGTGCATTCAGGAAGATGTGGCCGACCGGGTGATCGGCATGATCCGAGACGCGATGGACGACTGGAGCCTGGGCAACCCCGACCGCATGCACACCGACCTCGGCCCCGTCATCGATGCCGAAGCCCGCGACAACCTCGAAGCCCATATCGCCCGCATGCAGGCCGCTGGCCTTTGCGTCACCCGGCTGGGGCGCGATGAAAGCGGCGGGTTGGGCACCTTTGTTCGCCCCACGCTGATCGAGCTCGACACCATCGACCGCCTGCAACGCGAGGTGTTCGGCCCGGTGCTGCATGTGCTGCGCTACCGGCGCGAGCAACTCGGCGCGGTGCTCGACGCCATCAACGCCACCGGCTACGGCCTGACCTTCGGCGTGCACAGTCGCATCGACGAAACCATTGCCGATCTGAGCGAGCGCATTCACGCCGGCAATGTGTACGTCAACCGCAATCTCATCGGCGCCGTAGTCGGCGTGCAACCCTTCGGCGGCATGGGCCGCTCGGGCACCGGCCCCAAGGCCGGTGGCCCGCTCTATCTGCACCGGCTGGTGCAGCCTCTGCCGCAGGCCAACAGCGCGCTGCCCGCCAACCTCGCGGCCGCAGCCGCCGAGTGCAGCAAGATCACCCCAGAACCTGCAAGCCTCGCCGCGCTGCGCGATCTGCTGACCGCCGTGCAGAATCACACCATGAATCTGGATGACGAGGACACGACGCGCGCGCAGGCTGCGTGCGAACACTATCTCGCCCACAGCCCGATCAGCTCGGTTTACACCCTGCCTGGGCCGACGGGAGAATCCAACCGCTACCGGCTTCTGCCCCGCAGCGGCGGCGTGTGGTGCATACCGCAAACGGTGCTGGGCCTGGTGCATCACATCGCCGCCACGCTCGCCACGGGCAACCTCACCCTCATCGAAGCGCCTAGCCCCGACAGCCCGCTCGCCACCTTTTTGGATGCGCTGCCACCCGCGGTGAAGGCATATGTGCGCTCCTGCCCTCCAACCCAGCGCGACACCCTGCCCGAACTGAGCGTGGTCTTGTTTGAGGGCGACGCCGACGCCCTGGCCTGCTTGCAAGACCAGCTGGCGCAGCGCGACGGCCTGATTCTGCGCATCGAAAGCCTGCGCCCAGCCCAGCTTGCAGACGGTGCGATGATGGATCTCACCGCCCTGGTGCATGAACAAAGCCTGAGCGTCAACACCGCTGCGGCGGGCGGCAACGCGCAACTCATGACCCTGG
>JAKAHP010000298.1 GCA_021825505.1 Pseudomonadota bacterium | reverse complement strand
CCGGCCAGATCGAGCTGCGCATCACCGAGGACGGCGTCGGCGTGCGCAGCGCCGGACGACTGCATGCCGAGCCCGGCGCGCTCGCGCTGCGTGCCAACGGTCGCGTCGATCTGAGCGGCAAGCTGCGCGGCGCGGCCGCGGTCGAGCTGGGCGCGCAGCGCCTCGCCCTGCAGGGGGCGCAGATCGACAGCGACGGGCCGCTGCGCGTGCAAGCTTCCGAGTGGATGAAATCGGTCGACACGCAAGTCAGCGCCGACGGGCCGATCGAGGTTGCCGCGCAGCGCGCGCTGGTGTTCACCCGCGGCGCCTGGCACAGCCGCGGGCACGCCGAGTTCGTCACCGCGGCGCTGCTCAACGACGGTGCGACCCTGCGTGCCGACGACACGCTGTCCGCGCGCGCGCAAGATCGCATCGACAACGCCGGCCTGCTGCGCGGCACCTGCATCGAGCTGCGCGCGCCCCTGTTGAGCAACGGCGGAGGGAGCATACAGGGCGGGTTCGCGGTCTCGGCGACGGCCGGAACACTGGACAACCGTGGTGGTGGCATGCTCGCCTGGACGGACATGCGCCTGAGCGCGACACGCATCGACAATCAGCGCGGTGTTCTCGAAAGCCGGGGCGACCTGATGCTGCAGGCGGAGATTTCGCTGGACAATATGGTGGGCCGCATTCGCAGCGAGCATGCGCTCGACGTCATCGTCGACGGTCGCATCGACAACACCCAAGGTACGCTCACCGCGGGGCGCGCCATGCGCCTGAGCGCAGGCCACGCGCTGCGCAACCTCGACGGCACGATCCACGGCGAGCGCCAGTCGCTGCTGATCGACGCGCCCGCGGCCGAAGTCGACAACCGCGACGGCACGATCCAGCTGGATCGCGGCGTGCTGCGCCTGAACGCGCAGCAGCTGCTCAACCCGCGCGGCAGCATCGTCGCGCCGGCGCTGGTGGTGCGCGCGGCGGACGTGGACAACGCCTACGGCTCGCTGCGCGGTGACGAGCGCTTCAACGCGAGCATCGACATGCTGCGCAACCCGCGCGGCAGCATCTATGGCGAGCATGCGGCGCTGTACGTCGGGCAGCTCGACAACCGCGGCGAAGGTCGCATCGTCGGCGGCGTCGTCGAAGTCGACGGCCGCGTGCTCGACAACCTCGACGGCACCGTGCGCGGCAACAAGCGGCTGGAACTGCGCGCGCAATACCTCAACAACCGCGGCGGGCACATCGAGAGCGGCAGCGCCGAGGGCGCGCTGCGCCTGCGTGGCGACACCGTCGACAACGGCGGCGGCACGCTGCACGCCGTCGGCGATGCCGACATCGCGCTCGGCGCGACCCTGCACAACCGGCTCGGCACGGTGCAGGCGCGCCGCCTCGAGCTGCTGGTCGGCGAACGCCTCGACAACGTCAGCGGCACGCTGCTGGCGGCGGGCGATGCCCGCATCGACGCTGCGCGCGGCATCCACAACAGCGGCGGGCGGATCGCCGCGATCGGCACGCTGCGGCTGGACAGCCACGAAGCCATGCTCGACAACGGCGTCGGCCGCATCGCGTCGCGGGGCTTGCTGCGCTGGGACGGGCGCTGGCTCGACAACAGTACCGGCGAGCTCGAGGCGGCGCGCATCGAGCTCGAAGGCCGCGAGCTGCACAACCGCGACGCCGGGAGCGTGATCGCGGCCGGCGACGTCGACGCGATGCTGCACCATGTCGACAATCGCGACGGCCTGCTGCAGGCGGTGGCCGGCCGCTTCACGCTGCGCTCCGAGGGCACGCTGGACAACCGCGGCGGCCGGCTGCTGGCCGGCTCCGGGCTGGTCACCTCGGTGCCGGTGCTGCGCGAAGCCGGCGGCGAACTGGCCGAGCGCGTGCCATGAGCTGGCGCGCGATAAGATGCTCCGATGCGCATCCTCCTCGCCAATGACGACGGCTACCTCGCGCCCGGCTTGCAGGCCCTGTACACCGGGCTGTGCCGGCTCGGCGAGGTCACCGTCGTCGCCCCCGAACAGAACGCCAGCGCGGCGTCGAACGCGCTGACGCTGAACCGGCCGCTGTCGGTGCTCGAAGCGGCCAACGGCTTCTTCTACGTCAACGGCACGCCGTCGGATTGCGTGCACATCGCGCTGACCGGTCTGCTCGATTTTCGTCCCGACCTGGTCGTCAGCGGCATCAACAACGGCGCCAACCTCGGCGACGACACGATCTACTCGGGCACCGTCGCCGCCGCCACCGAGGGCTATCTGTTCGGCCTGCCGGCACTGGCGGTGTCGCTGGTGCACAAGGGCTGGGAGCATCTGGACACCGCGGTCGAGGTCGCCGTCGACGTCGCCCGCGACCTGCTGCACGCGCCGGCTCCGGCCATGCTGATCAATCTGAACGTGCCCAACGTGCCGCGCCGCGAGCTGCGTGGCGTCCAGGTCGTGCGCCTGGGCAAGCGCCATCCGAGCCAGCCGGTGGTGATGCAGCGCAACCCGCGCGACGAGCCGATCTACTGGATCGGCGGCGCCGGGCAGGCGCTCGACGACCAGCCGGGAACCGATTTCCATGCGATCGCGCAGGGCTACGCGGCGCTGACCCCGCTGCAGCTCGACCTCACGCATCATCCGATGCTCGAGACTTGCCGCGCGCGTTTCGCCGACCTCGGCGCGGCGCGCCCGTGAAGCGCGACGCGTCGCGCGCGGAGCGCGCCGATGGCTGAATCGCGCCGCGCGCATTTTCCGGCGCGGCTTCCCGGCGCCGCGCCGCAAGCGGCGAAGGCAGCGCCCAAGCCGGCGGCGACGCCGGCCGCACGCGGGCACGGCATCGATTCGGAGGCGGTGCGCGCGCGCATGGTCGAGCGTCTGCGCGCGCTCGGCGGCATGGAGCCGGCTGCGCTGGCGGCGATGCAGGCGGTGCCGCGCCACCTGTTCATCGAGCCGGCGCTGGCGGCGCAGGCCTATCTGGACAACGCCTTGCCGATCGGCCACGGGCAGACCATCTCGAAGCCTTCGGTGGTGGCGCGCTGCGCCTCGGTGCTGCTGCAGGCGCTGGGCGCGCGCCCGGCGCGGTTGCTCGAGATCGGCACCGGCTGCGGCTACCAGGCCGCGGTGCTGAGCCACATCGCCGGCGAGGTCTACAGCGTCGAGCGCATCCGCGCCCTGCACGAACTGGCGCGCAGCAATCTGCGCGCGCTGCGCCTGGCCAATCTGCGCCTGCTGTTCGGCGACGGCAGTGGCGGGGTGGAGGCCGGTGCGCCGTACGACGCGGTGCTCAGCGCGGCCGCGGCCGAGGCGCCGCCGGCGGCCTGGCTGGCGCAATTGCGCCCGGGGGGCGTGCTGCTGGCGCCGATCGGCCAGCCGCAGCGCCTGATGGCGTATCGCCGTCAGGCCAGCGGCCGCATCGAGTCCTGGTGTGTGGAGGACGCGCATTTCGTCCCCCTAAAATCAGGCCTCGTCTGAATTCGATGGCCGCGCCCACCATGCGACTGCTTGCCCTGCTGCTTCCGTGCACCCTGGCCCTGGCCGCCTGTTCCAGCGTTCCGCTGGGGCCGGCGCCGGTGGTCCAACGCGGCTTCACGCCGGCCGGGAACATTCCGTCGCCCGGCGCGAGCGCTGGGCCGAACGCGACCTACGCCGGCCAGCCCGGCTACTACACGGTCAAGCCGGGCGATACCCTGCGCCGCATCGCGGCGCAGAGCGGGCACAGCTGGCACGACCTGGTGCGCTGGAACCAGCTCGCCAACCCGAATGTGATCGAAGTCGGCCAGGTGCTGCGCGTGGCGCCGCCGAGCGGCGCGACCGCGGTCACGGCG
>JAKAHP010000297.1 GCA_021825505.1 Pseudomonadota bacterium | reverse complement strand
AGCCCGCCATTGGCGCTGATCGACGCCAGCCTGTGGCGTTTCGAGCGCATCTGGGCCGCCGCCGGCCACCCGCACGCGGTGTTCGCGCTGCGCCCGGACGACCTGCCGCGCTGGCTCGGCGTGGCGCCGGTCGACATCACCGTCGACGGCTGAACGCGAGCCTGTGATGCCGGTGCCGTCGCCTTGCGTGCAGATCTGCACGATGGACGAAGCCAGCGGGCTGTGCCGCGGTTGCGCACGCACCCTGGCCGAGATCGCGGCGTGGGGCACGCTCGACGACGACGCGCGTCGTGCGGTGCTGGCGCGCGTGGCGCAGCGCCGCGCGGCGCAGGGCGAAGGCGGCTCGGCGGGCGGGGCTAGAATGCCGCCTTCTGCACAAAAAATACGCAACGCCTGACGCACCGCCGGGCGCGATGCCATGCCGCCGCCCCAAGACGTCTCGCTGATGCTCGGCCGCCACCGCCTGGCCAACCGCGTATTCGCGGCGCCGATGGCCGGTGTCACCGACCTGCCGTGGCGCCGCATCGCGCGGCGCCTGGGCGCCGGGCACTGCGTCAGCGAGATGGTCACGTCGCGGCGCGAACTGTGGGACACGCTGAAGACCTCGCGACGCCGCGACCACAGCGGCGAACCCGGCCCGATCGCCACGCAACTGGTCGGCGTCGACCCGCACGACATGGCCGCCGCGGCACGCGCCAACGTCGCCGCCGGAGCGCAGATCATCGACATCAACATGGGCTGCCCGGCCAAGAAGGTGTGCAGCGTCGAAGCCGGCTCGGCGCTGATGCGCGACGAGACGCAGGCGCTGCGCATCATCGACGCGGTGGTCGCGGCGATGCAGCCGCTGGGCGTTCCGGTGACCTTGAAGATGCGCACCGGCTGGTGCGCCGAACAGCGCAATGCGCCGCGCCTGGCGCGCGCCGCGCAGGACGCCGGCGTGGCCCTGGTCACGGTGCACGGGCGCAGCCGCGAACAGGGCTACGGCGGTGTCGCCGAACACGACACGGTGGCCGCGATCAAGCGCGAGCTGCGCATCCCGGTGGTCGCCAACGGCGACATCGACAGCGCCGCGCAGGCGCGCGCGGTGCTCGCCGCCACCGGCGCCGACGCGGTGATGATCGGCCGCGCCGCGCTGGGCCGGCCCTGGCTGCTCGGCCACATCGCGGCCGCGCTGCGCGACGGCGTCGAGCCGCCCTGGCCCAGCCTGCAGCAGCAGCGCGACTGGCTGCTCGAACACCTGCGCGAACACCACGCCTTCCACGGCGCCGCCGGCGTGCGCAGCGCACGCAAGCACGTCGGCTGGGCCGTCGCCGACCTGCCCGACGCGACCGCGTTCCGCACCCTGTTCAACCGACTCGAAGACCCCGCCGCGCAGCTCGACGCGGTGGCCCGCCATTTCGACGCGCTGCTGCAGCGCGCGCCCTCAGCACTTGCCGCCTGATGAACCAGAAGTCCTCGCTCGAACAGTGCGTGATCGAATCGCTCGACACGTATTTCCACGACCTCAACGGAACCGAGCCGCACGGCATCCACGCGATGGTCATGCTCACGGTCGAGAAGCCTCTGCTGCAGGACGTGATGCGCCGCGCCGGCGACAACCAGTCGGTCGCCGCGCAGTGGCTGGGAATCAACCGCAACACGCTGCGCAAGAAACTCAAGGATCACAAACTCATCAAGTAAACCGTCGAGACCGCCATGCACGCATTGATCTCCGTTTCCGACAAGACCGGCGTCGTTGAACTCGCGCGCCGCCTGCACCAACGCGGCGTCGCGCTGCTGTCGACCGGCGGCACCGCCCGGCTGCTGGCCGACGCCGGGCTGCCGGTGACCGAAGTGGCCGAGCACACCGGCTTCCCCGAAATGCTCGACGGCCGCGTCAAGACCCTGCATCCGAAAGTGCACGGCGGCCTGCTCGCGCGTCGCGACCTGGGCAGCCACATGGACGCGATCGCCGCGCACGGCATCCCGCCGATCGACTGGCTGGTCGTCAACCTGTACCCGTTCGAAGCGACGGTGGCGCGCCCCGACTGCACGCTGGAGGACGCGATCGAGAACATCGACATCGGCGGCCCGGCGATGGTGCGCTCGGGCGCGAAGAACTGGCAGGGCGTCACCGTGCTGACCGACCCGGCGCAGTACGACGCGGCGCTGGCCGAATTCGAGGCCTCGGGCACGGTGTCGGCGCAGACGCGTTTCGCGCTGGCGGTGGCCGCGTTCGACCGCGTCGCGCGCTACGACGCGGCGATCTCCAACCACCTGTCGGCGCTGCGCGACGACGGCAGCGTCGCCCCCTACCCCGACCAGTTCAACCTGTGCCTGGTCAAGGCGCAGGAACTGCGCTACGGCGAGAACCCGCACCAGTCGGCCGCGTTCTACGTCGAGCCGGGCGCGCGTGAAGCGTCGGTGGCGACCGCGCGCCAGCTGCAGGGCAAGGAGCTGAGCTACAACAACATCGCCGACACCGACGCCGCGCTCGAGTGCATCAAGCAGTTCGACACCGGCCCGGCCTGCGTCATCGTCAAGCACGCCAACCCCTGCGGCGTGGCCTGCGCGGCCGATACGCTGAGCGCCTACGACCGCGCCTGGCGCACCGACCAGGAGTCGGCGTTCGGCGGCATCATCGCCTTCAACACCCGGCTCGACGCGGCGACCGCGCAGGCCATCGTCGAGCGCCAGTTCGTCGAAGTGATCATCGCGCCGGAGATCTCGCCCGAAGCTGCCGAGATCTGCGCCGCGAAAAAGAACGTGCGCCTGCTCGAGTGCGGACGCTGGCCGGCGCAGCCGGCGCCGCGGCTGGACTACAAGCGCGTCACCGGCGGGCTGCTGGTGCAGCAGGCCGACCTGGCGCTGCACGGCGACATCCGCGTGGTCAGCCGGCGCGCGCCCAGCGACGCGGAAATGGCCGACCTGCTGTTCGCCTGGCGCGTGGCCAAGTTCGTCAAGTCCAATGCCATCGTCTACGCGCGTGACGGCGCCACCATCGGCGTCGGCGCCGGGCAGATGAGCCGTGTCAACTCGGCGCGCATCGCCGCGATCAAGGCCGAGCACGCCGGACTCGAGGTGACCGGCTCGGTGATGGCGTCCGACGCCTTCTTCCCGTTCCGCGACAGCATCGACAACGCCGCCGCGGCCGGCATCAGCGCGGTGATCCACCCGGGCGGTTCGATGCGCGACGCCGAAGTCATCGAGGCCGCCGACGCGCACGGCATGGCGATGGTGCTGACCGGCATGCGCCACTTCCGCCACTGAAGGCAAAAGCGGCGCCCGCGCATGCGCATCCTCGGCATCGACCCCGGGCTCAACCGCACCGGCTACGGCGTGCTGCAGGCGCAGGGGCAACGCCTGCACTACGAGGCCAGCGGCACCATCCAGGTGCCGCGCGGCCCGCTGCCCGAGCGCCTCAAGGTGCTGTTCGACGGCGTGACCGAAGTCGCGCGCCAGGCGCGCGCCGACGTCGCGGTGGTCGAGATCGTGTTCGTCAACGTCAACCCGCAGTCGACGCTGCTGCTCGGCCAGGCGCGCGGCGCGGTGATCGCCGCGCTGGTCGCCAGCGGACTGCCGGTGGCCGAGTACAGCGCGCTGCAGCTGAAGAAGGCGGTGGTCGGCTGGGGCCGCGCCAGCAAGGCACAGATGCAGCAGATGGTCACGCGGCTGCTGGCGCTGCCCGGCGAGCCCGGGCCCGACGCGGCCGACGCGCTGGGGCTGGCGATCTGCCACGCGCACGCGCAGGCCGGCCTGGTCGGCGCGCGCGGCGCCGCCGCAGCGCGGCGCGACAGCGGCG
>JAKAHP010000031.1 GCA_021825505.1 Pseudomonadota bacterium | reverse complement strand
GCATCGACGACCAAGGAGAAATGCCATCATGGCAGCAACGAAATTCAGTCACGAGTCGATCGAGCGCAACGTCGGCCTGTTGATCGTCCTGGTCGCGGTGCTCGTGAGCATCGCCGGCCTGGTCGAGATCGTGCCGCTGTTCTTCGAGAAGGCCGACATCAAGCCCCTGCCCGGCGTGCATCCGCTGACCGCGCTGCAGCTCGAGGGGCGTGACGTCTACCTGTCCGAGGGCTGCTATCTGTGCCACTCGCAGATGATCCGCCCGCTGCGCGCCGAAGTCGAACGCTACGGCCACTACTCGGTGGCTGGCGAGTTCGTCTACGACCACCCGTTCCAGTGGGGCAGCAAGCGCAACGGACCTGATCTGGCGCGCGTCGGCGGCAAGTACTCCGACGAGTGGATGCGCATCCACCTGCGCGATCCGCGCAACGTCGTGCCCGAGAGCACGATGCCGGCCTACCCGTGGCTGCAGCACGAGCCGGCCGACGGCGGCATGATCGAGCAGAAGATGCGCGCGCTGCGCGTGCTCGGCGTGCCGTACACCGACGCGCAGATCGCCGCGGCCCCGGGCGAGCTGCAAGGCAAGACCAAGGAAGATGCGCTGATCGCGTATCTGCAGAACCTCGGTCGCGACCTCCAGAACGTTCACGAGTGAGCTGACGCCATGAATATCGCGGTAATCGGGTCGGCCGTCACGGTGGTGTCGATGATTGCCTTCCTCGGCATCGTCTGGCTGGCCTACGCCCCGCGCTACAAGAAGAAACATGAACAGGACGGGATGATTCCCTTCCTGGACTCGCAGACGTCGTCCGCGCCGCGCGCGGACGGCGACGACAAAACGAGGATTTGAACCATGGATAAATTTACCTCCCCGGGATGGGCATACTGGATCGGGGGCGTCACGATCATCTCGCTGATCGGCCTGTTCCTGTTCCTGCGCGCGACGGCCAAGCAGACCGTGTTCCGCGACAAGAACGGCCAGGTCATCGCGACCACCGGCCATGTCTGGGACGGCGATCTGCAGGAGTTCAACAACCCGCTGCCGCGCTGGTGGATGGGCCTGTTCATCCTGACGCTGGTGTTCTCGGTCGTCTACCTGGTGCTGTACCCGGGGCTGGCCTTCTTCCCCGGTACGCTGGGCTTCACCAGCGCGCGCATGTACCAGCATGAATCGAGCGCCTACGAGGCACGCATCGCGCCGATCTACGCCAAGTACAACGCGATGCCGGTGGCGCAACTGGCCAAGGACCCGGCGGCGATGGCCACCGGCCAGCGTCTGTTCCTGACCTATTGCGCGCAGTGCCACGGTTCCGACGCCGGCGGCTCGCGCGGCTTTCCGAACCTGACCAGCCAGGACCCGAAGAACTGGCTATACGGCGATTCGGGCGCGGTGCTCGAGCAGACCATCACCAACGGTCGTGACGGCATGATGCCGCCGATGGCCGCGGCGATCGGTCAAGCCAACGTTCCGGCGGTGGCGAACTACGTGCGCAGCCTGTCGGGCTTGAGCCACGACGCGGCGCTGGCCGCCAAGGGCGCGCCGCTGTTCGCCCAGGCCTGCGCGGCCTGCCACAGTGTGGGCGGCAGCGGCAACCAGATGCTGGGCGCGCCCGACCTGGCGTCGAAGTCGCGTCACTGGCTGTTCGGTTCGTCGCTCGACGCGATCGAGCACACCATCGAGCAGGGCCACAGCGGCCACATGCCGGCGCAGGCCAAGCACCTGGAAGCCGAGAAGATCCACGTGCTGGCCGCGTACATCTTCGGCCTGGCCCATGGTGAGAAGGTCGGCGCCGGCGACTGAGCCGACGCCCCCGAAGGTCCGGGCCGCGCGCCAGCGCGGCCCGGACCCGCTTTTTTTCTGATGCAGCATCCTTGACGCGAGTGGTTCGATGAGCACCCCTGAAGGCCCGAGCAGCAACGATTTCCAGGCGACGGAGGAGATCCTCTACGAAGCGCGCAAGAAGATCTACGCGCGTTCGGTCGACGGTTTTTTCGCCAAGATGCGCTGGGCCCTGGTCTGGTTCACCCAGATCATCTTCTACGGCCTGCCGTGGCTGCGCTGGGACGGGCGGCAAGCGATGCTGCTCGACCTGACGACGCGCAAGTTCTACTTCTTCGGCCTGATCCTGTGGCCGCAGGACGTGATCTTCCTCGCGCTGCTGCTGATCATCTCGGCCTACGGACTGTTCCTGTTCACCGCGATCGCCGGCCGGCTGTTCTGCGGCTACGCCTGTCCGCAGACGGTCTATTCCGAGATCTTCATGTGGATCGAGAGCAAGGTCGAAGGCGACCGGCTGGCGCGCATCCGCCTGGACAACCAGCCGATGAACGCGCGCAAGTTCGCGCGCAAGTCGCTCAAGCAGGCGATCTGGATCGCGGTGGCGCTGTGGACCGGCTTCACCTTCGTCGGCTACTTCACGGCGATCCACCAGCTCGCCGGCGCGGTCGTCACCCTGAGCCTGAGCGGCTGGGAAACGTTCTGGATCCTGTTCTACGGCTTCGCGACCTACGGCAACGCAGGGTATATGCGTGAACAGGTGTGCAAGTACATGTGCCCGTACGCGCGCTTCCAGTCGGTGATGTTCGACCGTGACACGCTGATCGTCAGCTACGACGAAGCGCGCGGCGAACCGCGCGGCAAGCACAAGCGCGGCGTCGACCCGCGCAGCCAGGGCAAGGGCGACTGCATCGATTGCTCGATCTGCGTGCAGGTCTGCCCGACCGGCATCGACATCCGCGACGGCCTGCAGTACATGTGCATCGGTTGCGGCGCCTGCGCCGACGCCTGCGACCAGGTGATGGACAAGATGGGAACGTCGCGCGGCCTGATCCGCTACTCCAGCGAGAACGCGATGGAGAACGGCTGGACCAAGTCGCAGCAATGGGGCCACCTGGTTCGTCCGCGCGTGATCATCTACAGCCTGATCCTGCTGGTGATGGTGAGCATCTTCGTCGGCGGGCTGGCGATGCGCAAGCCGCTGAAAGTCAACGTGATGCGCGATCGCCGCGTGCTCGCGCGCGAAGTCGGCGAGGGCTTCCTGGAGAACGTCTACCAGGTGCAGCTGATGAACGCGTCGGATACGCCGCGCCGTATCAGTTTCAGCGCCAGCGGCATGCCGGGGCTGCGCATCGAGCGTCCGACCGCTCCTGTCGACCTCGCCGCGTCGACCAATCTGCTGCGTTCGCTTGAAGTCGAGGTGCCGGACAACGCCAAATCGGGGATCTACAAGATCCAGATCCAGGCTCGCACCGACGATGCGCAGCCCATCGTCGTCGACACCGAGACGACGTTCATCGTGCCGTGAGTTTGGAACGTTTCGCAGGAGAGACAGTGATGAGCAGCCGCAGCATGGCCCCGCGCCCGTGGTACCGCGAACCCTGGCCCTGGTTCCTGATCGCCTTGCCCGGATCGATGGTCGTGATCAGTGCGATCACGGTCTGGGTCGCGGTCAAGAACGCCGATCCGGTGGTCACCGATCACGCCTACAGCAAGGGCCTGAAGGCGGGCTTCCAGATCGACAAGGAGCTGCGCGCGCAGCAGATGGGCCTGGAGGGACAGATCAGCCGGGTCGGTGACACGATCACGCTGCAGCTCGATCCGCCGCCGCCGCAAGCGCTGATCACGCTGCATCTGCGCCATCCCTATCTGCCCACGGGCGACCGCACGGTGGCGCTGCGCGAGGTGGCGCCCGGGCGCTACGTCGGCCACGCGACGACGGCTCCGGTGCGTTACACGGTGGCGGTGTACAGCGCGCAGTGGCGTCTGTCGGGCATCTGGGAGCCCGGTGCCGCGGCGCCGGTGGTGCCCGGGGTCTGACGACACGACGGCTGCTGCGAGCGACACGCCGATGCCCACCGCACCCCGCAATTACTGGCGCGCGCTGTGGCCGTCGTTCCTGGTCGCGCTGCCCGCCGCGGCGCTGCTGTTCAGCGCGGTCGACCCGCGCGAGCTGGTGCTGTTCGGCGTGCCGCTGGCATTCAGCCGCAGCGGCAGCTACACGGTGGCGTTCGTCGCACTGTGGCTGCTGTGCTGGGCCGCCAGCGTGCTCAATCTGTGGATGTTCGGCAACAGTTCCGACGACGATGCCGGTTTCTGATCGGCGCTCAGCGTTCGGAGGCCACCAGCAGTTCGCTCAAGCCGTCGCGGTTGGTGATGCGCACCTGGCGCTGCGCCACGTGCACCAGGCCGGCCTGGTGGAAGCGCGACATCAGCCGGCTCACCGTCTCCAGCTTGAGCCCGAGGTAGCTGCCGATTTCCTCGCGGCTCATGCGCAGCACGAACTCGTCGGGGGACAGCCCGCGCGCCTTGTAGCGCTCGGACAGGTCGAGCAGGAAGCGCGCCAGGCGTTCATCGGCCTGCATGCTGCCGAGCACGAATTGATCCTGCTGCGCGCGCGCCAGACGGTTGCCGATCAGGCAGTGGATCTGGTGCTGCAGCGTCGGCAGGTCGCGCGCGGTGCTCTCGAGCACGCGCACGTCGATCTCGCAGGCTTCACTGTCCTCGAGCGCGACGACGTCGGTCATGTAGACGCGCGTGGAGAAGCCCTCGAGCCCCATCATTTCGCCGGGGACGTGGAAGCCGACGATCTGCTGGCGCCCGTCGGGGCTGCTGACCACCGATTTGAACGAACCGGCGTGCACCGAGAACACCTTGTCCATTGGCTGGCCGGTCTCGAACAGCCGCTCGCCCTTGGTGATGCGGATGGTGCTCTGCATGATGTCGCGCATGCGATCGAGCTCGTCGGGAGGCAGCGCGATCGGCAGGCAGAATCGACTCTGGAAGCACACGTCGCAAGGGTGCGGACGGTCCATCCGGTGAATCGTTGCGGCGGGGATGGCTTTCATCGGTGCGGCGGCTCGGCTATGTTGTTTGAACGGGTTTTTAACACGAATTGATGGATGCAGGGATATGAATACGCCATTGGTCATAACCTTGCTTGTAATGGGGTTGAGTGGCGGGCTGCATTGCGCGGCGATGTGCTCGGGTCTGGTCGTGGCCAGCGAACGCGCGATGCAGGTGCAGCCGCTGCTGCCGGCGCGCCAGTTGCTGCGCCGTGCGCTGCAGCTGCAGCTCGCGCGCGTGGCCGGCTACGCGCTGCTCGGAGCGGCCGCCGGCGCCGTCGGCTCGGGGCTGTGGGCGGTGCAGGCGCGGCCGCTGCAGCTGACGCTGTACGGTGCCGGCAACCTGGTGCTGGCGGCCAGCGGAGTGTGGCTGTTGCGCCACGCCCTGGGCTATGGCGGCGGCGCGCGCCGGCTGCGCCTGCCGGCCGCTGACGCGCTGCGCCGGCGCTTGACCGCGCTGGGCGCAGCACTGCTCGACCGTCTGCTGCCGCTGCACAGCATGCCGCGGCGCCTCGGGGCGGGCTTGTTGTGGGGGCTGCTGCCGTGCGGGCTGGTGTACTCGGCGCTGTCGCTGGCGCTGCTCGGCGGCAGTGCGCTGCAAGGGGCGCTGGCGATGGCTGCGTTCGGCGTCGGCACGCTGCCGCACATGCTGCTGGCCGGGCACGTGCTGCGCCGCATCAGCCAGCGCGCGACCGCGCGCGCGACACGGCTGGGCGCGGCAGCCTTGATGCTGGGCTTTGCCACGCTTGGGTTCTGGCGTCTGGCCACCGGCGCGCTGTCCGGCCACGCCGGCTTCTGCGTCGGCTGAAACGCTGTGCTTCAGTCGACGTCGAAGGTCTGCAGCGTGAAGCGGCCGTCGGCCGACTGTGCGAAGTAGCGCCGCAGCGTCTCGTGCACGGTGCGGAACGCGATTTGGTCCCAAGGCACCTGGTCCGGCGCGAACAACGCTGCCTCGAGGGTTTCGATGCCCGGCTGCCAGCTCGGCTGCACGATGCGCGCGCGGTACAGCAGATAGACCTGGCTGACCGGGCGCACATTGGCCACGCAGTACAGGCCTTCGAGCTCGACGTCGACGCCGGCCTCCTCGCGCGTTTCGCGCAGCGCGCCCTGGTCGGTGGTCTCGCCAAGTTCCATGAAGCCGGCGGGCAGGGTCCACAGCCCGTAGCGGGGCTCGATCGCGCGCCGGCACAGCAGCACGCGACCGTCCCACACCGGCAGCGTGCCGACGATGTTGCGCGGGTTTTCGTACTGGATGTGGGTGCAGGCCGGGCACACCGCGCGCGGGTGGCTGTCGCCTTCAGGGACGCGTTGGACGACGGCGGCGCCGCAGCGGTTGCAGTGCAGGATCGGGCTCGGATGCATCGCGCCATTGTCGGGCAAAACGACGGCTCGGCGCATCGCGCGCTAATTTGACACAATACCGGGTTACCTCTGGACGCGCTCCGACCGATGCCGACGATTTCGATTCCCTCCCACGGCCTGCAGCTCGCCGCGCATGACGACGAGAACCTGCTGAAGGTGCTGCGCCGCCACCAAGTGCCGATCGGCTATTCGTGCAAGCGCGGCGAATGCGGCAGCTGCAAGTGCGCGGTCGAGTCCGGCAGCGTCGAGCTCGGCCCGCACGCCGAAGCCGCGCTGCCGCCGGCGCAGCGCGCCCAGGGCCTGGTGCTGGCGTGCTGCGCGCGCGTGCACGGCGACGTGCAGCTGCGACTGATCGACAGCGACGACTTCATCGTGCACCCGGAGCGGCGACTGGTCACGCATGTGGTCGCGCTCGAGCCCCTGGCCCCGGAGGTTTACGCACTGCGTCTGCACATCGATTTCGTCGACCGCGACGGCGAGCCCTTCGTGTTCTCGGCCGGCCAGTACGCGACCCTGAGCGTGCGCGGCGCCGACGGCGCCTGGATCGAGCGCGACTTCTCGCTGGCCGGCACGCCGGTGGCCGCCGAATACGACGATCTGCTCGAGTTCCACATCCGCCGCAACCCGCAGGGCGCGTTCAGCGGACTGCTGGGCAACGTCATCGCCGTCGGCAGCACGGTCTACGTCAACGGTCCGCAGGGCAGCAGCCATTTCCGGCCGCGCCACAGCGGCGCGCTGTATGCCGTGGCTGCCGGCACCGGTCTGGGCCCGATGCTGTCGATCGTTCGCACCGCGCTGCACAACGGCAAGCTCGAGCCGATCGCGCTGTATGCGGGTTTCCGCAGCGCCGGCGAGGTCTACGGCGTCGCCGAGCTCGACGCGCTGGCGGCCGAGTTCCCCAACTTCAGCGCTCATGTCGTGGTCGAGGAGGGCGCCGCGAAGGGTCAGCGCAGCGGACGTGTCGGCGACGCTCTGCTGGCCGACGTCAAGCGCTTCGACGGCGCCAAGATCTATCTGGCCGGCTCGCCGGCGATGGTCGACGCGGTGTGCGCGGCGCTGCGCGCGCGCGGTGTCGCCGCCGGCGACCTGCACGCCGACGCGTACCACGCGGGGGATGTGCGCGCGATCGGGTAGAATTGCGTCACGTCGCGCCGTCGAGCGGCCCGTATCGATCGCCTTCCCGATCGCGTCCGCTCCCGCCAGGCTCCGAGCCGGTGGTTTGTGCAACGCGCATCGTTCCTGTCACGCATGAATATTGCTCTGGCCAAGCGGGTCGTCGAGACCGCGCTGATGTGTGCCAACCAGCCGTTGAGCGTTTCCGCCTTGCGCAACCTGTTCGACGAACAGGTCGGCGCCGATACGGTGCGCGCGCTGCTCGAGCAGATTCGCAGCGACTGGGCCGAGCGCGGCGTCGAGCTGCGCGCCGTGGCCGGCGGCTGGCGCCTGCAAAGCCGCGAGGACATGCATCCCTATCTGCAGCGGCTGTACCCCGAGAAGCCGCCGCGCTACTCGCGCGCGGTGCTCGAGACGCTGGCGATCATCGCCCACCGCCAACCGGTGACGCGCGGCGACATCGAGGACATCCGCGGTGTCGCCGTCAACGCGCAGATCGTGCGCCAGCTCGAAGATCGCGGCTGGATCGAGGTCATCGGTCATCGTGAGGGGCCCGGACGCCCGCAGCTGTACGCGACGACGCGCCAGTTTCTCGATGACCTCGGCCTGGCGTCGATCGCCGAGCTGCCGGCGCTGCAGCAGGCCACGGCCGGCGATGCGCAGCAGATCGCCTTGCCCATCGACGCGCTGCCCGATGACGCCGATTCCTCAGGCGTGACCGCGTCTGATGCCGCAGCTGATGCCGCATCGGACGCTGCACCCGGCGCGACGCCCGCCGCAGACGCCCCCCAGGCTCCCACCACCCCTTGACTGCACCGATCGCCCGCAACCGATCGGCCCCATCGAATCATTCGACCGAATCATCCATGAGCGACCAAGACATCGAACGCGACGACGACGCGCAATCCCAGCCGGCCGCGCCGCTTACGTCGGCTCCGCCGGCTTCGCCCGAGGCTGCCGAGGCTGCCGAGGCTGCCGAGGCCGACGATAGCGCGCCACGCCGCGAGGGGGCGCGTCGCCGCAGCCGGCGCGGACGCGGTAAATCAGGCGCGCGCGACGCGCAGGCGGTGGCACCGGATGCACCGGATGCGCCGGACGCGGCGGACGCGCAGGCGTCGGGCGCATCCGACGAACTGCCACATCGCGCCGACGCGGTCGCGGTGCGCGTCGAGGAAGTCGCATCGGGGGATTTCGACCGCGCAGTCGAACTGGCCGAGGCGGCGGCGCCGGGGACGCGTCGCGTGCTCGCCGCGGCGCCGGAATCGCCCAAGTTGCACAAGGTCCTGGCGCAGGGCGGCATCGGCTCGCGGCGCGAGATGGAAGAGTTGATCACCGACGGGCGCGTTTCGGTCAATGGCGAACCCGCCCACCTGGGGCAACGCATCCAGCCCGGGGATCAGATCCGGGTCAACGGCAAGCCGCTGAAGGTGCGCATCGCGCCGCCGCCGGCGCGCGTGCTGATCTATCACAAGCCGGTCGGCGAAGTGGTCACCTTCAAGGACCCTGAAGGGCGTCCGACCGTGTTCCGCAACCTGCCGCGTGTGCAGGGAGCGAAGTGGACCGCGGTCGGCCGCCTGGACATCAATACCGAAGGCCTGCTGCTGTTCACGACCTCGGGTGAACTGGCCAACAAGCTGATGCACCCGAGCCAGGGAGTCGAACGCGAGTATGCGGTGCGCGTGCTCGGCGAAGTCGACGATGCCACGCGCAGCGCCTTGCTCGCCGGGGTCGATCTCGCCGATGGCCCGGCACGGTTCCTGAGCCTGGACGCCGCCGGAGGCGAGGGCGCCAACCGCTGGTACCGCGTGACGATCGCCGAAGGTCGCAACCGCGAGGTGCGGCGCCTGTTCGAGGCGGTGGGGCTGACGGTCAGCCGCCTGATCCGGGTGCGCTATGGTCCGATCGCGCTGCCGGCCGGACTGCGTCGCGGCGATTTCGCCGAAATCGAGCGTGACGACGTGAAAGCCATGCTTGTCGCCGCCGGCATCGGCCAGACGCCCAAGCGCAAGGCGGGGCCGACGCAGCCGCAGCCGGCCAAGCCGCGCAAAGCCGCGGATCGCGGCGCTCGCAACGATCGTGGTGATCGTGGTGATCGTGGTGATCGCGGTGATCGCGGTGATCGCGGTGATCGCGGTGAGCGTGGTGAGCGTGAACCGGGTCCGAACAGCTACGCGATGAGCGCGGTCGACGCCTTGTTCGGGCGCGCCAGCCGCGAGGCGCGCCTGGCGCAATTGCGTCGAGCCGACGACGACGAACGCGAATTGCCCGAGCGCGAGCCGGGGCCGAACAGCTACGCGATGAGTGCGGTCGATGCGCTGTTCGGCCGTGCTGCGCGCGGCGGTGGCAACCGCGGTGGCGGTGGCGGCGGCGGCGGTGGTGGCGGCGGCAGCCGCGGCGGCCGCAACCGGCGTGGGCGTGGCAAGTCGGGCGCGGGGCAACCCGATCCGACGCATTCGGCGCTTGGCGCCTCGCCGAAGCCGGCGAACAAGCGGCGCAATTTTCCGCGTTGAGTGCAAGGTCTGCCGTGCGGCGCTCCCGGCGCCGCACAACTTGATTACTATTTTTATTGTTGACGTTTAATCTGTTGATTTCTGGAGAAAATTTTTATGGAACGTACACTGTCCATCATCAAGCCCGACGCCGTTGCCAAGAACTGCATCGGCAAGATCATCGATCGTTTCGAAAGCGCCGGTCTGAAAATCGCCGCTGCGCGCATGATGCATCTGTCGCGCGCTGAAGCCGAGGGTTTCTATGCCGTGCACAAGGAGCGCCCGTTCTTCAAGGATCTGGTCGATTTCATGGTGTCCGGCCCGGTGCTGGTGCAAGTGCTCGAAGGCGACAATGCGATTGCGAAGAACCGCGAACTGATGGGCGCGACCGATCCCAAGAAGGCCGATCCGGGAACGATTCGCGCCGATTTCGCCGACAGCATCGACGCCAATGCGGTGCACGGTTCGGACAGCGCGGAGAACGCGGCGATCGAGATTGCCTTCTTCTTCCCGTCGAACTGGATCTTCTCGCGCTGAGGCGAGCGAGGCCTTTGACCATGACGACCAACCTGCTCGAGTTCGATCGCAGCGGTCTGCTCGACTGGTTTGCCGCGCGCGGTGAAAAGCCGTTTCGCGCGCGGCAGGTGATGCGCTGGGTGCATCAGCGCGGCGAGCGCGACTTCGCCGCGATGAGCGACCTGGCCAAGCCCTTGCGCGCCTGGCTGCAGCGCGACGCCGAGGTCAGCGCCTTGCCGGTGCAGGTGTGCCGCCGTTCGCACGACGGCACGGTCAAATGGTTGTTCGATGTCGGCGGCGGCAACGCCGTCGAAAGCGTCTTCATTCCGGAAGCCTCGCGCAACACCTTGTGCGTGTCGTCGCAGGCGGGTTGCGCGATCGGCTGCGCGTTCTGCTCGACCGGTGCGCAGGGATTCAGCCGCAACCTGTCGACCGCCGAGATCGTCGCACAGCTCTGGCACGCGGAGTTCTCGATGCGCGCCGAACTCGGCCTGCCGGCCGGCGAGCGCGCGATCTCGAACGTCGTGATGATGGGCATGGGCGAGCCGCTGCAGAATTACTCGGCGCTGATTCCGGCGCTGCGGCTGATGCTCGACGACGACGGCTACGGCTTGTCGCGGCGCCGCGTCACGGTATCGACCTCGGGCATGGTGCGCATGATGGACCGGCTCGCGCTCGACTGCCCGGTGGCGCTGGCGGTGTCCTTGCACGCGCCCAACGACGCCTTGCGCGACCAGCTGGTTCCGCTCAACCGCAAGCATCCGCTGGATGAGCTGCTTGCGGCGTGCGAGCGCTACCTGCGTCACGCGCCGCGCGATTTCATCACCTTCGAATACTGCATGCTCGACGGCGTCAACGACGCGCGCGAGCATGCCGCGGAACTGGTGGCGCTGTTGCGCGGACGTTTCCCGTGCAAGTTCAACCTGATTCCGTTCAACCCATTTCCCGGCTCGACGCTGCGGCGCTCGCCGTCGGCGCGCGTGGCGGAATTCGCTGCGGTGCTGGTCGATGCCGGTTTCGTCACCACCGTGCGCAAGACGCGCGGCGACGACATCGATGCCGCCTGCGGCCAACTCGCCGGCGACGTGCAGGACCGCCTGACGCGTCGCGCCGGCGCGACGATTCCGATCCGGCCCGATGCGGCCCACTCCGGAGGGATGCGATGAAGCTGTTGAGCACGATGCGTGTGATGCGAGGGGCTGCTGCGGCGGCCATGGTGCTGCTGCTGGCCGCGTGCGCGACCGCGCCAAAGGGCGTCGAGCCCAGCGGGCCGGACGCGAAGAACGCGCGCATTCGCCTGGAACTGGCCGAGGGCTATTACCAGCGCGGCCAGCCCGAGGTGGCCCTCGGCGAAGTCGACAAGGCGCTCGCTATGTCCCCCGACTACGTCGCCGCGTACAACGTCAAGGGCTTGATCCAGATGAGCCTGAGCCAGAACGACAAGGCCGAGGACAGTTTCCGCAAGGCGCTGGGACTGGCGCCCGACAATGGCGACACCTTGCACAATTACGGCTGGTTCCTGTGCAGCCGCGCGCGCTACCCCGAATCGTTCTCGATGTTCGAGCGCGCCTTGAAAGTGCCGGGCTATCGCAGCGTCGAGCGCACCGAGCTGGCGTTGGGGGTGTGCCAGCTGCGCGCCGGCCAGGATGCGGCCGCCGAGGCGACCTTGCGCCGCGGCTTCGCGCTGGATCCCGCCAACCCCGCGTTGGCCACCAATCTGGCGTTGGCACTGTACCGCCAGCACAAGGCGAAGGACGCGCTTTTCTACATTCGCCGCGTGAACGGCGGCAATGCCGCCAATGCCCAGTCCTTGTGGCTGGGCGTGCTGATTGCACGCAGCGCCGGTGATGCGGACGATCAGGCGCAATGGAGCTCGCAACTGACGCAACGCTTCCCCAACAGCCAGGAGGCCATCGCGGTACAGCAGGGGCATTTCGACGCGTCCGGGTTGTTGCAGTGAGCGAGCCGATGTCGCAACAAGCCGACGCTGCACCGAGCTCCGCGCCGTCCGCGTCGGCACTCGATGCGCAGCATCGCGCTGGCGCCGCCTTGCGCGCTGCGCGTGAAGCCACCGGGCGCAGCAGCGCCGAGCTGGCCACGCAGCTGAAGGTCGCTCGCACGAAGATCGACGCGCTGGAAGCCGGCGATTGGACGCCGATGCACAACGCGTCCTACGCGCGCGCACTGCTGCGCGCGGCGGCGAAGGCGCTGCACACCGACCCGGATGCGATCACCGGCTTGCTGCCGCCGCTCGGCGGCGAATTGCCCACCGCGGTGACGATGCTGCCCAACGCCGGCGCATCGCGCCCACGGCGCCCGTGGCTGATCGCCGCGCTGGTGCTGCTGGCGCTGGCGGCAGGGGTGGTGCTGGTGCCGCGCCGCGAGACGCGGCGTGAACCCGCGCCGCACACGGCGGCGTCGGTGGCGGTGCCGGCCGCGCATCCGGCAGCGTCCTCGACGGCGCGGGCAGCGTCGGCGGTGCAGCCGCGGGCCGCGGCGCCACAGCCCGCCACGAGCGCGGCGAACACGGCGATGCCCGCGCCCATGGGATTGCCCAGCGCCGCGGCATCGTCGCCGCTGCAGCTGCAGGCCGACGCGCCGAGCTGGATCGAAGTGCGCGATGCGCAGGGCAAGTCCTTGTTCCGGGGTATCGTCGGCGCCGGCGCCACGCAGTCGCTTCAGGTGGGCGCCGCGCAGCTGCCGCTGCGCCTGACCGTGGGCAACGCGGCGCACACGCACGTCGTGTTCCGCGCGCGCCCGGTGCCGTTCGCCTCGGCCGCGCGCAATGTGGTGCATCTGGAGCTGCCGTGAGCGAGACGACCCCGATCCCCGACGCCACGCCACGGCGCCGTCCGACGCTGCAGGCCAGCGTGCGCTGGGGCGCGCGCGAGGTGCGCATCGGCGGCGACGCGCCGGTGCGCGTGCAGTCGATGACCAACACCGACAGCGCCGACGCGATCGGCACCGCGATCCAGGTCAAGGAGCTGGCGCAGGCCGGCTCCGAGCTGGTGCGCATCACCGTCAACACCCCCGAGGCCGCGGCGGCGGTGCCGGCGATCCGCGAACAGCTCGACCGCATGGGCGTCGACGTGCCGCTGATCGGCGACTTCCACTACAACGGCCACCTGCTGCTGACGCAGTACCCGGGCTGCGCCGAGGCACTGTCCAAATACCGCATCAACCCTGGTAACGTGGGGCGCGGCGACAAGAAGGACCGCCAGTTCGCGCAAATGATCGAGGTCGCCGCGCGCTGGAACAAGCCGGTGCGCATCGGCGTGAACTGGGGCAGTCTCGATCCGGAACTGCTGGCCGCGCTGATGGATGCCAATGCGGCGTCGCCGGCGCCGCGCGACGCGCAACAGGTGATGTACGAGGCGCTGATCCGCTCGGCGCTGGACTCGGCGGCGCGCGCCGTCGAGCTCGGGCTGCCGGCGCAGCAGGTGCTGTTGTCGTGCAAGGTGTCGGCGGTGCGCGACCTGATCGCGGTGTACCGCGAGCTGTCGCGGCGTTGCCAGCATCCGCTGCACCTGGGGCTGACCGAGGCCGGCATGGGCACGCGCGGCATCGTCGCGTCGACCAGCGCGCTGGCGGTGCTGCTGCAGGACGGAATCGGTGACACGATACGCGTGTCGCTGACCCCGGCGCCGGGCGAGGCGCGCACCCAGGAAGTCGTGGTCGCGCTCGAGATCCTGCAGGCGCTGGGGCTGCGCACCTTCGTGCCCAGCGTGGCCGCCTGCCCGGGCTGCGGGCGCACTACCAGCAGCGTGTTCCAGGAACTGGCGCAGCAGATCGACGTCCACCTGCGCGCGCAGATGCCCTTGTGGCGCGCGCGCTATCCGGGCGTCGAGAATCTGCGCGTCGCCGTGATGGGCTGCATCGTCAACGGACCCGGCGAGAGCCGTCACGCCGATGTCGGCATCAGCCTGCCCGGCACCGGCGAGCAGCCGGCAGCGCCGGTCTTCATCGACGGCGAGAAGCGCCACACCCTGCGCGGCGCCGACATCGCCACGCAGTTCATCGACATCGTCAATCGCTACATCGAGCAGCGCTGGGGCACGTCCGCCGGCCGCTGAGCACCAACCGCCCACCGCATGAACACCAAGCTCAGTGCCGTCAAAGGCATGAACGACGTGCTGCCGCCGCAATCGGCAGCCTGGGAAGGATTCGAAGACGCCGTGCGTGCGCTGATGCGCGCCTACGGCTATCGCAACGTGCGCACGCCGATCGTCGAGCCGACCGCGCTGTTCGTGCGCGGTATCGGCGAAGTCACGGACATCGTCGAGAAGGAGATGTACAGCTTCACCGACGCGCTCAACGGCGAGCAGCTGACGCTGCGCCCGGAGAACACCGCCGCGGTGGTGCGTGCCGCCATCGAGCACAACCTCTTGTACGACGGCGGCAAACGGCTGTGGTACACGGGCCCGATGTTCCGCCACGAGCGTCCGCAGCGCGGGCGCTACCGCCAGTTCCACCAGGTCGGCGCCGAGGCGCTGGGCTATGCCGGACCCGACGTCGACGCCGAGCTGATCCTGATGGCGCGGCGGCTGTGGTCGATGCTGGGTCTGCGCGACGTGCGCCTGGAGCTCAACTGCCTGGGCCAGCCCGACGAGCGCGCACGCCACCGCGAGAAGCTGATCGCCTATTTCGAGAGCCACGTCGATGCGCTCGACGAGGACGCCCGGCGGCGCCTGCACAGCAATCCGCTGCGCATCCTCGACAGCAAGAACCCGGCGCTGCAGCCGCTGCTCGAGTCCGCGCCGCGCCTGCTCGACGAACTCGGCGCCGAGTCGCGCGCACACTTCGACGGCGTGCAGCAGCTGCTGCGCGCAGCCGGACAGGATTTCCGCATCAACCCGCGGCTGGTGCGCGGGCTGGACTACTACAACCTGACCGTGTTCGAGTGGGTCACCGATCGCCTCGGTGCGCAGGGCACGGTGTGCGCCGGCGGGCGTTACGACGGCCTGATCGAGCAGATCGGCGGCAAGCCCGCGCCGGCCTGCGGCTGGGCGCTGGGGGTGGAGCGCGTGCTCGAGCTGCTCGAGCAGGACGGCGCGTTGCCGGACGTGGCCGGCCCCGACGTCTACCTGGTGCTGGCGCACGAGCCGGCCGCGGCGCGCGCGCTGGAACTGGCCGAGGAGCTGCGTGCGGCCGGTTGCAGCGTGCTGCAGCATGTCGGCGGCGGCAGCATGAAGTCGCAGATGAAGAAGGCCGACGCCAGCGGCGCGCGCCACGCGCTGATTTTCGGCGCCGACGAATGGGCGGCCGGCGAAGTCACGCTCAAGGCCTTGCGCGAGGGCCAGGGCAGCGCCACGCAGCAGCGCCGCGTCGCCTTGCAGCCGGTCGGTGCGCTGCTGCGCGAGCTGGGCTTCGACGCCTGAAGCGGCGACCAGGGCGTGGGACAGGACACTAGAATGGCGCGTTCAATTTGGGTCGGGACATGAGCTACAACCTCGAAGAACAGGATCAGTTGGCGCAATTGCGCGATTTCTGGGAGCGCTGGGGCACCTTGCTCTCGCTGCTGATCGCCGCCGCCTTGCTCGGCGTGGCCGGCATGCGGGGTTGGCAGTGGTGGCAGCAACGCGAGGCGGTGAAGGCCTCGGCGCTGTATGTGCAGATCGGCCAGCGCCTGGGTGCGGGCGACCTCGGCGGTGCACGTGCGGTGTACGGTGAGCTGCAGCAGCAGTTCGGCTCCAGCGTGTACGCGCCGATGGGGGCGCTCGAGCTGGCCAAGGCCAACGCCACCCACGGCGACGCGGCGCAGGCGCGCACCTTGCTGCAGTGGACCTCCGCGCATGCCAAGGACAGCGCCTATCGCGCCGCCGCGCAGCTCGCGCTGTCGGCGCTGCAACTCGACGCGCATCAATACGATGCGGCGCTCGCCAGCGTGGCGTCCAGCCCGGATGCGGCGTTCGACGGCCTGTTCAGCGCGCGGCGCGGCGACATCCTTGCGCTGCAGGGCAAGCGCGACGCGGCACGCCAGGCGTATGCGCAGGCGCTGCAGCAGCTGCCCGCCCGCGACGGCTACCGTGGCGTGGTCGAGCGCAGCCTTGAAGCTGTCGGAGGTCGCTCATGAGCCGCGTTCATCGCTACCGCGCCGCCAGCCTCGCGTTGACGCTGGCCGCCGGCGCCATGCTGGGCGCCTGTTCGTCGGCGCCCAAACGCCCTGATCCGACGCCGCTGGGCGCGGTGCCTCCGATTCTCCAGGTCACGCAGGCCTGGCATGCCGAGCTCGGCACGGCCTTGCCGTCGACCTTCAGCCCGGTGCTGGCCGCCGGCGGCGTCGTCGTCGCCGGTGCGGACGGCAGCGTGGCGCGCTTCGACGCAGCCAACGGCCACACGCTGTGGCGTGCCCGGGTGCCGGGCGGCATCAGCGCCGGCGTCGGCAGCGATGGGCGTTTCAGCGCCGTCGTCACCGCCAGCCATCAGCTGGCGTCGCTCGGCCCGCAAGGCCAGTTGCTGTGGCTGTATCAATTGCCCACCAGCGTGCTCACGCCGCCGCTGGTGGCGCGCGGCATCATCGTCGTGCAAGGCGCCGATCAGCATCTGTGGGCGTTCGACGCTGCCGACGGCAAGGTGTTGTGGACTCTCGAGCTGCGCGCACCGGCCTTGCTGCTGCAGCATGCCGGCGGGCTGAGCCTCGACGGCGACACGCTGCTGGTCGGCGATGCGCTCGGGCGCATCGACGCGGTCGCGCTGGCCAACGGCGTGCTGCGCTGGCAGACCACGCTGGCGCATCCGCGCGGCAGCACCGAAGTCGAGCGCATGGTGCCCGTCACCGGCACACCGGCGCTGGCCGCGGGCGCGGTCTGCGCGCGCGCCTTCGACGCGACCATCGCCTGCGTCGACGCCAGCGCCGGCACGCTGCGCTGGAGTGTCGACGCGCGCGGCGCCAGCGCGATCAGCCAGGATGGGCAGACCCTGGTGGCGGCGCAGGGCGACGGGGTCGTGCAGGCTTACACGATGGCCGACGGCAAGTCGCTGTGGCGCGATACGCACCTGAAGTATCGGGGACTGAGTGCGCCGCTGCTGGTCGGCGCCACGGTGGCCGTGGGCGATTACCAGGGTTACGTCAGCCTGCTGTCGGCGCACGACGGCAGCCTGGTCGGTCGCTTCGACACCGACGGCAGCGCGATCCGCTCGCCGCTGCTGGCCGACGGCAACACGATGATCGCCGTGACCGCGCGCGGCGGTGTCT
>JAKAHP010000296.1 GCA_021825505.1 Pseudomonadota bacterium | reverse complement strand
TATAGGTCGCGGGGATGCGGATCTGCGGAACTTGCGACATCACTCGACTCCGTTTCAGGCGGCTTGCGCCGAGGCCAGGAAATCCTGCGCGAAACGCTGCAGCACGCCGCCGGCCTCGTAGATCGATACCTCCTCGGCGGTATCGAGGCGGCAGGTCACCGGCACCTCGACGCGGCTGCCGTCGCGCCGGTGCACGACCAGCGTCAGCGTCGCGCGCGGCTGGCGCGCGCCGACCACGTCGTAGGTCTCGGTGCCGTCCAGCCCCAGCGTCAGCCGCGTCGTGCCGGGCTCGAACTGCAGCGGCAGCACGCCCATGCCGATCAGGTTGGTGCGGTGGATGCGCTCGAAGCCCTCGGCGGCGATGGCCTCGACACCGGCCAGGCGCACGCCCTTGGCGGCCCAGTCGCGCGACGAGCCCTGGCCGTAGTCGGCGCCGGCGATGATGATCAGCGGCTGGCGCCGCGCCATATAGGTCTCGATCGCCTCCCACATGCGCATCACCTGCCCCTCGGGCTCGACCCGTGCCAGCGAGCCGGCGCGCACGCTGCCGTCGGCGGCTCGCACCATCTCGTTCTTCAGCGTCGGGTTGGCGAAGGTCGCGCGCTGCGCGGTCAGGTGGTCGCCGCGGTGCGTGGCGTAGGAGTTGAAGTCCTCCTCGGGCAGGCCCATTTTGGCCAGGTACTCGCCGGCGGCGCTGCTGGGCAGGATCGCGTTGCTCGGCGACAAGTGGTCGGTCGTGATGTTGTCGGGCAGGATCGCCAGCGGACGCATGCCGCTGAGCGTGCGCTCGCCCGCCAGCGCCCCTTCCCAGTACGGCGGGCGGCGGATGTAGGTCGAACGCTCGCGCCACGCGTACAGCGGGTCGACGCGCGCGCCGCGGTCGTCGCGGATCGCGAACATCGGCTCGTACACCTCGCGGAAGAACTCGGGCTTGACCGCCGACTTGACCAGCGCGTCGATCTCGGCGTCGTCGGGCCAGATGTCCTTCAGGCGGATCTCGCGCCCGTCGGCCACGCCGAGCACGTCGCGCTCGATGTCGAAGCGCACGGTGCCGGCGATCGCGTAGGCCACCACCAGCGGCGGCGACGCCAGGAACGCCTGCTTGGCGTAGGGGTGGATGCGCCCGTCGAAGTTGCGGTTGCCCGACAGCACCGCGGTCGCGTACAGATTGCGCTCGACGATTTCCTGCTGGATCTTCGGATCGAGCGCGCCCGACATGCCGTTGCACGAGGTGCACGCGTAGCCGACGATGCCGAAGCCGAGCTGCTCGAGCTCGCCGAGCAGGCCGGCCTGCTCCAGGTACAGGCGCACCGCCTTGGAGCCCGGCGCCAGCGACGACTTGACCCAGGGCTGGCGCGTGAGGCCGACGCGGTTGGCGTTGCGCGCCAGCAGCCCGGCGGCGATCACGTTGCGCGGGTTGCTGGTGTTGGTGCAGCTGGTGATCGCGGCGATGATCACCGCGCCGTCGGGCATCAGCCCGGGCTCGAGCTGCCACGGCGCGGCGATGCCGCGCGCGGCCAGCTCCGTGGTGGCCACGCGGGCATGCGGGTTCGACGGGCCGGCGATGTTGCGCACCACGCTGGAGAGGTCGAAGCGCAGCGTGCGCTCGTACTCGGCGTCGAGCAGCGTGTCGGCCCACAGCCCGGCGACCTTCGCGTAACGCTCGACCAGCTCCACCTGCTCGGCGCTGCGCCCGGTCAGGCGCAGGTAGTCGAGGGTCTGCGAGTCGATCGCGAACATCCCCGCGGTGGCGCCGTATTCGGGGGCCATGTTGGAGATCGTCGCGCGGTCGCCCAGCGTCAGCGCGGCGGCGCCGGGGCCGCGGAACTCGAGGTAGGCGCCGACCACCTTGGACTTGCGCAGGAACTCGGTCAGCGCGAGCACGATGTCGGTCGCGGTGATGCCCGGCTGCGGTCGCCCGGACAGCTCGACCGCGACGATGTCGGGCAGCCGCATCCACGACGCGCGGCCCAGCATCACGTTCTCCGCCTCGAGCCCGCCGACGCCGACCGCGATCACGCCCAGCGCGTCGACGTGCGGCGTGTGGCTGTCGGTGCCCACCAGCGTGTCGGGGTACGCGACCCCGTCCTGCGCGTGCACCACCGGCGACATGCGCTCCAGGTTGATCTGGTGCATGATGCCGTTGCCCGGCGGAATCACGTCGACGTTCTCGAACGCCTGCCGCGTCCATTCGATGAAGTGGAAGCGATCCTCGTTGCGCCGATCCTCGATCGCGCGGTTCTTCGCGAACGCATCGGGGTCGTAGCCGCCGCACTCGACGGCCAGCGAGTGATCGACGATCAGTTGCACCGGAACCACCGGATTGACCTTGGCCGGGTCTCCCCCCTGCTGCGCGATCGCGTCGCGCAGCCCGGCCAGGTCGACCAGCGCGGTCTGGCCCAGGATATCGTGACACACGACGCGCGCCGGGAACCACGGGAAGTCGCGCTCGCGGCGGCGCTCGACGATCTGCGTCAGACAATCGTCGAGCATCGCCGGGTCGCAGCGACGCACCAGGTTCTCGGCGTGCACGCGCGCGGTGTACGGCAGCCCGGCCCAGGCGCCGGGGCGGATCGCTTCGACCGCGGCGCGCGCGTCGAAGTAGTCGAGCGGGGTGCCCGGGAGCGGCTTGCGGTATCCGGTGTTCATGGTGCTTGTGCCCTCAGGGACGTTGCGCCAGCGACACGAAGGTCTGGTCTTCGGGGCCGGTGTAGTTTGCGCTCGGACGGATGATCTTGCCGTCGAGGCGCTGCTCGATGACGTGCGCGCTCCAGCCGCTGGTGCGCGAGATCACGAACAGCGGCGTGAACATCGCGGTGGGCACGCCCATCAGCGAGTAGCTGACGGCGCTGAACCAGTCGAGGTTCGGGAACATGTTCTTCTCGCGCTTCATCACCGCTTCCAGGCGCTCGGCCACCGCGTACATGCGCTGGTCACCGGCCTCGTCGGCGAGCTGCATGGCCACGCCCTTGATGACGACGTTGCGCGGATCGGAGATGGTGTAGACCGGGTGGCCGAAGCCGATGATCACTTCCTTGGCGGCGACGCGGCGCACGATGTCGGCCTCGGCCTCGTCGGCGTTGGCGTAGCGGCTCTGGATGTCGAACGCGACCTCGTTGGCACCGCCGTGCTTGGGCCCGCGCAGCGCACCGATCGCGCCGGTGATGCACGAGTGGAAATCGCTGCCGGTGCCGGCGATCACGCGCGCGGTGAAGGTCGACGCGTTGAACTCGTGCTCGGCGTACAGGTTCAGCGAGGTGTGCATCGCGCGCACCCACGACGCGCTCGGCGCGCGGCCGTGCAGCAGGTGCAGGAAATGCGCGGCGATCGAATCGTCGTCGGTCTCGACTTCGATGCGGCGGCCGTTGTGGCTGTAGTGGTACCAGTACAGCAGCATCGAGCCCAGGCTGGCCATCAGGCGGTCGGCGATGTCGCGCGCGCCGGCCAGGTTGTGGTCGTCCTTCTCGGGCAGCGCGCACCCCAGCGCCGACACGCCGCTGCGCATCACGTCCATCGGGTGCGCCGCCGCGGGCAGCGCCTCGAGCACGTCGAGCACCGCCGCCGGCAGCCCGCGCAGCCGCGCCAGCTTGGCCTTGTACGCGGCCAGTTCGGCCACGTTGGGCAGCTTGCCGTGCACCAGCAGGTACGCGATTTCCTCGAACTCGCAGGCCTCGGCCATGTCGAGGATGTCGTAGCCGCGGTAGTGCAGGTCGTTGCCGCTGCGCCCCACGGTGCACAGCGCGGTGTTGCCGGCGACGGTACCCGACAGGGCGACGGATTTCTTCGGCTTGAAGCCGGCGGCGGTTTCGGTCATGGCGGTCTCCTTGGGATGGCGTGGT
>JAKAHP010000295.1 GCA_021825505.1 Pseudomonadota bacterium | reverse complement strand
AAGACGGCTTCGGGCATCTTCATCCCCGACAACGCCGCCGAGAAGCCCGACCAGGGCGAAGTGCTCGCCGTCGGTCCGGGCAAGCGCGACGACAAGGGCGAGCTGCTGCCGATGGCGGTCAAGGTCGGCGACCGTGTGCTGTTCGGCAAGTACGCGGGTCAGACCGTCAAGCTCGACGGCGACGAACTGATGGTGATGCGTGAAGACGACCTGATGGCCGTCGTCGAAAAGTAAGCGCTCACCCACAAACTGATTCGGAGAACTGAAAGATGGCAGCCAAGGAAGTTGTATTCGGTAGCGATGCGCGTGCGCGCATGATGGAAGGCGTCACGGTCCTGGCCAACGCGGTCAAGGCCACGCTGGGCCCGAAGGGTCGCAACGTCGTGCTCGAGCGCAGCTTCGGCGCGCCGACCGTGACCAAGGACGGTGTGTCGGTCGCGAAGGAAATCGAGCTCAAGGACAAGCTGCAGAACATGGGCGCGCAGATGGTCAAGGAAGTCGCTTCCAAGACCAGCGACAACGCCGGTGACGGCACGACCACCGCGACCGTGCTGGCGCAGGCGATCGCGCGCGAAGGCATGAAGTACGTCGCCGCCGGGATGAACCCGATGGATCTGAAGCGCGGCATCGACAAGGCCGTCGTCGCGCTGATCGAAGAGCTGAAGAAGATTTCCAAGCCCTGCACGACCTCGAAGGAAATCGCCCAGGTCGGCACGATCTCGGCCAACGCCGACGAGAACGTCGGCCAGATCATCGCCGAAGCGATGGACAAGGTCGGCAAGGAAGGCGTGATCACCGTCGAGGACGGCAAGAGCCTGGACAACGAGCTCGACATCGTCGAGGGCATGCAGTTCGACCGCGGCTACCTGTCGCCGTACTTCATCAACAACCAGGATCGCCAGGTCGCGACGCTGGACAACCCCTACATCCTGCTCAACGACAAGAAGGTCTCGAACATCCGCGATCTGCTGCCGGTGCTCGAGCAGGTTGCCAAGTCGAGCCGTCCGCTGCTGATCATCGCCGAGGACGTCGACGGCGAAGCGCTGGCGACGCTGGTCGTCAACAGCATCCGCGGCGTGCTCAAGACCGTGGCCGTCAAGGCGCCGGGCTTCGGTGATCGTCGCAAGGCGATGCTCGAGGACATCGCGATCCTGACCGGCGGCAAGGTCGTCTCGGAAGAGACCGGCATGAACCTGGAAAAGATCACGCTGGCCGACCTCGGCCAGGCCAAGCGCGTCGAAGTGGCGAAGGAAAACACCACGATCATCGACGGCGCCGGCAATGCCGCCGACATCGAAGCGCGCGTCAAGCAGATTCGCGTGCAGATCGAGGAAGCCACCTCGGACTACGACCGTGAGAAGCTGCAGGAGCGTGTCGCCAAGCTCGCCGGCGGCGTCGCCGTGGTCAAGGTCGGTGCGGCCACCGAAGTCGAGATGAAGGAGAAGAAGGCCCGCGTCGAAGACGCGCTGCACGCCACGCGTGCCGCGGTCGAGGAAGGCATCGTCCCCGGCGGCGGCGTCGCGCTGCTGCGTGCCCGTTCGACCATCAAGGTCGCCGGCGCCAACCACGACCAGGACGCCGGCATCAAGCTGGTGATGCGCGCGATCGAAGAGCCGCTGCGTCAGATCGTCGCCAACGCCGGTGACGAGCCGAGCGTGGTGCTGAACAAGGTCGTCGAGGGCAAGGGCAACTTCGGCTACAACGCGGCCAACGGCGAGTACGGCGACATGATCGAAATGGGCATTC
This sequence comes from Pseudomonadota bacterium, assembly GCA_021825505.1. Taxonomy (GTDB): domain Bacteria; phylum Pseudomonadota; class Gammaproteobacteria; order Burkholderiales; family Burkholderiaceae_C; genus Thiomonas_A. Next base: position 2,094 of record JAKAHP010000295.1, on the reverse strand, counting down.
TCGATCCGACCAAGGTCACCCGTACCGCGCTGCAGAACGCCGCTTCGGTTGCCGGTCTGCTGCTGACGACCGAGTGCATGGTCGCCGACGCGCCGAAGGACGAAACCGCGGCTCCGGCAATGCCCGGCGGCATGGGCGGCATGGGCGGGATGGATATGTGAGCCCCCTGAGCGAGGCGGCGCGAGCCGCCTCGCTTCCCCCCGAGGGGGACGCCTCCCCGCTTGGGGCGGCCCTGCGCGGGGTCGGCTCCTGGCCGGACGGTCGTCTCGCTTCGGATGCTGCGTCAGGCCGGACGGCCGCTTCGCTTCGGTTGCTGCTACAGGCGGCACCGGGGCGGGGCGGCCGTTTTGCGTATGTGGGCCCCCTGAGCGAGGCGGCGCGAGCCGCCTCGCTTCCCCCCGAGGGGGACGCCTCCCCGCTTGGGGCGGCCCTGCGCGGGGTCGGCTCCTGGCCGGACGGCCGTCTCGCTTCGGATGCTGCGTCAGGCGGCACCGGGCCGGACGGCCGTCTCGCTTCGGATGCTGCGTCAGGCCGGACGGCCGCTTCGCTTCGGATGCTGCTTCAGGCGGCACCGGGGCGGGGCGGCCTTTTCGTATTGGGGCGCGGCGCTGGTCAGGTCCCCTGCCGCCATGCCCTTGTTGACGGCGCGGCGCTGGCGCGGCTAGAAGAAACGCCGGGTGTCGTCGTCGATGGCCTCGAGGCGACGCCAGGAGCGCAAGATGAACTTTGAAGACGGCATGTACCTGGCGATCATGATGATGGCCGGCGGCAGCATCGTGCTTGGCGCCGTCGTCGGCATCGCGGCCCGGCTCGGTGGGCAGGCTCGCAAGGCCGAGGCGCGACACGCGGGTCGTTGATCGACGCCGCTGGGCGCGGCGCATGCCGCGCGCGACAAGCCGGCCTGCGCCGGCTTCTTCAGATCTGGGCTTCGGCCGCGTCGTCGGCGTCGTCGGTGCCGTCGGGCGGGGTTTGCAGCCATTCCTCGATGGTGCGGCTGGCCTCGACCAGGCCGAGGCGCTGGGTGCTCGAGAACAGTTGCACCGACACCGGGGCGAGCAGGCGCAGACCGGCCGCACGCTGCTGCAAGTCGTCGCGCACCTTGCGCGCGCTCGCGGCGCGCTGCGCCTGTGTCAGCTTGTCGGCCTTGGTCAGCAGCACGTGCACCGGACGTGCCGCCGGCGCCGCGTAACTCAGCAGGGTCCAGTCGAGTTCGGTCAGGCCGAGCCGGCTGTCGGCGATCAACACCAGTCCGGCCAGCTGCATGCGCAGCGTCAGGTATTGCGCGATGAAGCGCTGCCAGCGCTGCTTGGTCTCCATCGGCACCGCCGCGAAGCCGTAGCCGGGCAGGTCGGCGAGGCGACCGATCACCTCGCCACCCAGGCCGAGGTCGAACAGATTGATGTGCTGGGTGCGCCCCGGCGTCTTCGACGCGAAGGCCAGCCGGCGTTGGCCGCACAGCACGTTGATCGCGCTGGACTTGCCCGCGTTCGAGCGCCCGACGAACGCGACTTCGGGCAGCGCGTCGGTCGGCAGCTGGGCGAAGGCCGCCGCCGTCGTGCAAAAGCGCGCCGACTGCAGCAGCACGCTGGTGTCGGGCTGGCCGGTGGATTTCCCTGTATGCGTCATGGCTTATATATCGTTACCATAGCTGATGTTATTCCTTCGTCACGAGGCGATATCGCGATGCCGGTTTTCCGTTTGCGCCGTTGGCCGGGCTGGGCTGCCTTGATTGGCGCGCTGCTCGGTGCGCCGACCGTCGCGCTGGCGGCCGACGACGAGGCCGTGTCGGCCTCGGCGCCAACCCCTGCAGCGCTGGCGCGCGGCCGCGCTCTGGCCGCGCGCGCATGCGCAGCGTGCCACGGCATGGACGGCAACGCGGTCGCCGAGGTTTTTCCGAAGATCTCCGGCCAGCATGCCGACTACCTGGCGCAGCAGCTCGCCGCGTTCAAGGCGGGGGCCGCAGCAGGTTCCGCGCCGTTGCGCGGCTCGGCGCGCGTTGCGCCGCCGATGAACGCGCCGGCCGCGGCGCTGTCGGCAAGCGACATGCGCGACCTCGGCGCGTACTACGCCACGCAGCCGCTGCGCGCCGCCTAC
>JAKAHP010000294.1 GCA_021825505.1 Pseudomonadota bacterium | reverse complement strand
GCTGTCGATCAATGTGTTCGGCTCGTTCCTGATGGGCTTGCTGTTCTTCGCCACGCTCGACCGTGTCGACTTCAGCCCCGAGCTGCGCACCGGCATCCTGACCGGCGGCCTGGGCGCCTACACCACCTTCTCGACCTTCTCGCTCGAGACCGTCAACCTGATCGAAGGCGGCGAGTGGGGCAAGGCCGCGCTGTACGTCGGCGCCTCGGTCGCGTTGTCGGTGGGCGCCGCGCTGCTCGGCGCCCTGGTCTCGCGCAACATCGGAGTCTGACCTTGATGAAAACCGTGACGATTGCGCGCGTGTACTTGCGCGAGGGCGACAAGGCCCACGGCCACAACGTGCTGCACGAAGTGTTCCGCCTGCTGCACGACGAGCACCGGGTGCATGGCGTCACCGTGTTCCGCGGCGTCGCCGGCTTCGGCAGCCACGGCGAAGTGCACGCCGACGACCTGCTGCGCATCACCGTGCACCTGCCGCTGGTGGTCGAGTTCTACGACGTGCCCGAAGCCGTCGCCGCGGTGCTGCCGCGCCTGCGCGAACTCGTTCCGGCCGGCCACATCGTCAGCTGGCAGGCGCAGTGCGAGTGCTGAGATGAGCGCCGACGGCAAGTCGAGCCAGGCCGCGCTGAGCCTGGGTGCGCTGGGCATCGTCTACGGCGATATCGGCACCAGCCCGCTGTACGCGTTCCAGAGCGCGTTCGGCAATTCCGGGGTCACGTTCAACCCGGCGCACGTGCTGGGCATCCTTTCGCTGATCTTCTGGGCGCTGGTGCTGATGGTCAGCATCAAGTACGTCGCGCTGGTGCTGCGCGCCGACAACGGCGGCGAAGGCGGCATCCTCGCGCTGATGGCGCTGGTGATGCGGCGCTACTCGGCCGGCGGGCGCAAGCGCGTCGCGGTGATCATGCTCGGCCTCGCCGGCGCCGCGATGTTCTACGGCGACAGCGTGATCACGCCGGCGATCTCGGTGCTGTCGGCGATCGAGGGCCTGAGCGTGGCCACGCCGGTGTTCGCCGCCTGGGAGGTGCCGATCACGGCCGGCATCCTGATCGGCCTGTTCGTCGTCCAGCGCCATGGCACGCACGGCATCGGACGCTGGTTCGGCCCGATCATGCTGCTGTGGTTCGGCGCGATCGCTGCGTTCGGCCTGCTGCACATCGTCGCCCACCCCGAGGTGCTCGCCGCGCTCAACCCGCTCGAAGGCGCGGTGCTCGTCGTGCGCCACCCGGGGCTGGCGCTGGTGTTGCTCGGCGCGGTGTTCCTGGTGCTCACTGGCGGCGAGGCGCTGTACGCCGACATGGGGCATTTCGGGCGCCGCCCGATCCAGCTGGCGTGGAGCGTGGTGGTGCTGCCGGCGCTGCTGCTGAACTATTTCGGGCAGGGCGCGGCGGTGCTCGGCGACCCGCAGGCGGTGAAGAACCCGTTTTTCATGATGCTGCCGCACGCGGCGATCTGGCCGATGCTGCTGCTCGCCACCGTGGCCACCGTGATCGCGTCGCAGGCGGTGATCTCGGGCGCCTACTCGATGACCGCGCAGGCGATCAAGCTCGGCTACCTGCCGCGCATCCCGGTGATCTACACCAACGCCGAGCAGCGCGGCCAGATCTACATCCCGTTCATCAACTGGATGCTGATGCTGTTCGTGCTCGCGCTGGTGACGATTTTCCGCAGCGCCGACGCGCTGGCCAATGCCTACGGGCTGGCGGTCAACGTGACGATGCTGGTGACCACGCTGTTCTGCTGGAGCGCATCGCAGCAGAAGTGGGGTTGGGGCGCGACGCGCGCCGCGCTGGTGTGGGGTGGCTTCCTGACGCTGGACCTGCTGTTCCTGCTGTCCAACAGCTTGAAGGTGATGCACGGCGGCTGGTTCCCGATCCTGTTCGGCGCCATCATCTACACGCTGCTGGCGACCTGGAAGGACGGGCGCCGGCTGCTGCGCCGCTACCTGCGCGAGCAGGGCATCGGGTTGGAGGACTTCATCGCCAGCCTGACGCTGTACCCGCCCAAGCGCGTCGAGGGCACCGCGATCTACCTGACGCCCGACCTGGCCACGGTGCCGCACGCGCTGCTGCACAACCTCAAGCACAACAAGGTGCTGCACGAGCGCACGCTGTTCCTGTCGGCGCGCACCGCCGACGTGCCGCACGTCGACCCGGCCAAGGGCATTTCGCTGAAGGACCTGGGCGACGGCGTGTACCTGCTGCACGTTGATTACGGCTTCCAGGACACGCCCGACATCGTGCAGCTGCTGGCCGACATGGAGCGCCTGCACGAGATGGAATTCCATCTGATGGAGACCTCGTTCTTCCTCGCGCGCCAGACCATCGTGCCGGCGCGCCTGCCCGGCATGGCGTTGTGGCGCGAGATCCTGTTCTCCTGGATGAGCCGCAACGCGCAGGCCGCCGCCGACTACTTCCGCATCCCGCCCAACCGCGTCGTCGAGCTCGGCACCCAGGTGGAGATCTGAGCGCAGGCAAGTCCCGTTGCCGCCGTCGCGCGCCGCGCGCACCATCGCGGCAGACGACGCCGGTCGACTCCGGCGAGTTGGAGGCCACATGCAGACGCAAGCGCAGACGCAAGCCTCGGGGTCGGGCTCGCGCGCGCGTGCATGCGCGCTCGTGCACGCGCCGTGCATCATGATGCGCACCCCCGCCGGAGCGTTGGTGCCGCTGTTCGACAGCGCGCCGCAGGAAGCGGCCGGGGTCGAAGGCAGCCACGTGCTGGAGCGCCGCGTCGTCGCGGCCGGCGAACTCGCCGAGCACACTTTCGAGGCGCATGTGTTGTTGCTGCCGATGGGGCCGCGCACGATACGCGTCGAATGCCGCCTCGACGGCCGACCGGTGTCCGGCTGCGTCGAGCCCGGCCGGCTGCGCTTCGTGGCGCGCGGCGACGCCGTGGCGAGCACCTGGTACGACGCGGTCGACGCCTTGCTGCTGTCCGTGGCGCCGGCGCTGTTCGCCACACTGCTCGGCGAGGCCGACCAGACCTGCTCGGTGATGCTCGCCTCGCGCCTGCCATCGCACCAGGACGACGTGCTCGCGCATCTGATGCGGGCCTTGCACGCCTACGCCGGCGGCGCACGCACAGGCGGGCTGCTGCTCGAGCAGACGCTGCTGGCCGCGATCATCCATCGCATCGCCGCCAGCTACGCGGTCGGCAGCAGGCGCGCGGTGCGCGGGCCGGCGCTGCCGCTGTGGAAGCAGAAACGACTGGACGAGTACATCCACGACAATCTGGCGCGCGGCTTCAGCTTGAAGGACCTCGCCGCGGTCGCCGAATTGAGCCCCTGCCATCTGGCGCGCGCGTATCGCGCGTCGACCGGAAGCAGCCTGTGGCACCACGTGCTCGAGTGTCGCGCGCGCCATGCGCTGCAGCGCATCGCCAGCGATCCCGACGAAATGCTCGCCGATGTCGCGGCCGCCTGCGGCTTCGAGTCGTATGCCCAGTTCATCGCCGCGTTCCGCCAGGTCTACGGCTTGCTGCCCAGCGAATATCGGCGCTCGCTCAAACGACACTGAAACCGTCCTCTCCCCCTGGCTTGGGGGGCCGCGCCCAACCGGCGCAACAATTCGAAACCCGCGGCAAGAAACCGAAAATGCCGCGCCGCAGCCTCGCCTAGCATGGTTTGCAAAGACAAAACCATGGGGGAGGCCATCATGCATGCACGAAATTCAAGCGTCGTTCGCGCACTGATCGCCGGCGGCGCGGTGGCGCTGCTCGCGGCTTGCGGCGGCGGAGGCGGAGGAGGGGGCAGCGTCGGCGGCTTGACCGGCACCGCGCTCAGCGGTGTCGCGGCGACCGGCATGCCGATCACCGGCGGCAGCAGCGGCTCCATAGATC
>JAKAHP010000293.1 GCA_021825505.1 Pseudomonadota bacterium | reverse complement strand
CCGGCCAGCAGCAGGCCGGCGCGGCGCCGGCGCCGCGGCGCCTGGCCGCGCCGCCCGGGTGGCGCGCGCGGCGGCATCAGAACGCCACCCCCGCGCTGAAGTTCAGGCGAAACGCGTGCAAGGCCTGACCGTAGGCCAGGTCGACCGCGATCAGTCCGACCGGGCTGCGCCAGCGCAGGCCGGCGCCGTAGCCGCGCACCGGCTTGAGCGCACTCCAGCTGTCGGCGGCGTTGCCGGCATCGAAGAACACCGCGCCGCCCCAGCGCGACGTGAACCAGTGGTCGAGTTCGGCGCTGCCGGCAAGCAGATAGCGCGCCCCGACGATGGCGCCGCCGTCGACCAGGCCCAGGCTCTGGTAGGCATAGCCGCGGACCGATTGCGCGCCGCCGGCGCGGAACAGGAAATTCTGCGGTATGCCGGCAGCGCCGGAGGACAGCACTGCGCCGACTTCGCCGCGGCCGACGAAGGTGTCCCGCCGGGTCAGCGGCAGGTAGCCGATCCCGCGCAGATCGACGCGTACGAAGCTCGCACTCGAGGCCAGCGCATGGCTGGCGCCGCCGAGCTGCGCGCCGAGTACGCTGCCGCGGCGCGGCGCGAGCATGCTGTCAAGGTCGCGCCGGGTCCAGTCGGCGGACAGGCTCAGCGCGTGCACGATGCTGCTGGCCGCGCCGAGCGGTTGCGTGCTTTCGATCTGGTATTGCAGCACCAGCGCGGTGTCGATGGTGTCGCGACTGCGCGCGCGCTGCGCGCTGGCCGTCGTGTTGCGCGTGACCAGGCCCTGGATGTCGCTGCGTGTGTACGCGAGGCCGACACTGTCGTCGTCGCCGGTCGCGCTGCGCGGCAGCGCCAGGCGCACGCTGCCGCCTTGCTGCAGGGTTTCGAGCTTGACGGCCGCGTTCAGCCGCTGGGCGCGGCCGCCGAAATCGAGGTCGCGCCAGCCTACCTGCACGCTGCGCCCGGTGTCGCTGCTCAGGCCGGCCCCGAGGTCGACCTTGTGCGCCGGATTCTCGAACACGCGCACGTCGATCGGCAGCTCATCGTCCTGCGCCTGGCTGAGCTCGGTGCCGACCAGCGCGTTGCGGAAATACGGGCTGTTCTGCAATCGAGCCTGGTACGCGAGCAGTGCGCCCTGGTCGAAGCGACTGGCGCGTGCCGGTGGCGCCAGATTGCGCACCACGCGTTCCGGGTAGCGGCGCAATCCGCTGACGCGCAGCGCGCCGAAACGGTAGGGAGGACCGGTCTCGAACTCGAGCGCGAGTTCGACGTGCTGCGTTGCCGGGTCGACCGTGGCCTGGCTGTGCGCGATGCGCGCACCGGGCCAGTGTCCGCCGAGCAGGCGCGCCAGCGCACGCGATTTCGCCGTTTCCCAATCGGCGTCGCGAAACACCGCGCCGACCGGCAGCGACCAGCGCTGTCGCAACAACTCGCTCAGCTGCGTGTCGGTAGCTGGATCGGCGCCGCGCACGCTCAGCGCGACGCGGGTCACGCGTGCGGCCGGTCCCGGCGCCACGCGCACCTCGATCACCGGCGGCGAGTGCGCCGGCAAGCGCCGCGCTTCGACCTTGGCCGCGAAATGGCCTTCGGTCTCCAGCAGCCGGACGGCCTGCGTCGGCAACTGCCGTATCAGCAAGTCGAGCTGGGCCGGCGGTACCGAGGGCAACGCGCACCAGTGCGCCAGATCGAGCTCGCGGCGCAACAGTTCGGCCAGCGCCGACGGCGCCTCAATGCGCAGGCTGCACGCCGTGGCCTGTGTCGAGGGCGCTGCCGCCGGCGCCGTGCTGGCGGCCGGCGCCGCGCAGGCGCGCTCGGGACTGGCGAGCCAGATCCCGCCCAGCGCCGCGCAGGCCAGCAGCGCCGCGCGCAGCCCGCACGGCATCGGCGGTTCGCGGCGTTGCGGGGTCCGGCTCGGCATGCCAAGCATTATGGCGCCGGCGCGCAGCGGCCGAGGATGTGCCGTGGCGGACGATAAGGGCGTTCAGCGTGAAATTTGACACAGTGCTAGCGGCAGTGTCGCAATAGACTCGACCGCGGAAAAACCACACAGTTCAAATTCTCCGATGCCGGCGACACCACCCTTGCGCGACGTGTTCGTCGTCGACGACGATGCGTTCATGGTCGCGACGATGACGGCGATGCTCGCCCGTCTCGGCGAGTTCACCGTGCACGGCTATACCGATGCGCGCGCCGCGTTCGCCGCGATTCGCGATCGCGCCCGGGCCAGCGACCTGGTGATCCTCGACATCAACATGCCCGACATCGACGGGCTGGCGTTCTTCCGCCAGTTGGCCGACGTCGGTTACCAGGGGTGTCTGGCGCTGTGCAGTGGCGAGAGCGATGCGATGCTGCGCACCACCGCGCAGCTGGCGCGCGCCTATGGTCTGCGCGTCAACGGCAGTCTGCCCAAGCCGCCCAGCCTGGAGCTGTTGCGCGCGCTGCTCGGCGGCTGCGCCAGCGGTGCGCCGCCGCACGCGCGTCGGCGCGAGCGCACCCAGGAGGAACTGCTGGCGGCGATCGACGCCGGCGAGATCTTCTGCGAATACCAGCCCAAGGTCGAGCTTGCCGGGGGCACGCTGCGCGGCGTCGAGGCGCTGGTGCGCTGGCGCCACGAAGCGGATGGTGTGATTCCGCCCGCCGATTTCATCGAGATGGCCGAGCGCCGCGGCGCGATCTCGCCGCTGACGCGGCGCGTGTTCGACCTTGCGGTCGCGCAGCAGGCGGCGTGGAAACGCCAGGGCCTGGACATCCTGGTGTCGATCAACGCGTCGGTGCTCGACCTCGGCGACCTCGATTTCCCCGATTTCCTCAAGCGCTGCACCGCGCGCCATGGGGTCGACCCGGCGGCGATTGTCATCGAGGTCACCGAAAGCGGGCTGGCGCGCGACGAGCGCGTGTTGACCGAAGTGCTGACGCGCTTGCGGTTGCGTCGCTTCCAGATCTCGATCGACGACTTCGGCAACGGATATTCGACGCTGGCCAAGCTGCGCGACCTGGTGTTCGACGAGATCAAGATCGATCGCGGGTTCACCCACGGCGCCGCGACCTATGAGCGGCGCGCGGCGATTTTCCACGCCAGCGTCGACGTCGGCCGCAGGCTGGGCATGAAGGTCGTCGCCGAGGGCGTCGAGGATCGTGCCGACTGGGATTTCAGCCGCCTCAATGGCGCCGACCTGGCGCAGGGCAATTTCATTGCGCGGCCGCTCGGCGCCGACGCGCTCGTCGTCTGGCACGACACGTGGATGCGGCGCCACGCGGCGCCGGCCGAGGTCGGCTGATGCGGCCGGCGATGCCACCGCGGCGCGTGATCCGTCACGCGACGCTGCGCAGGCTGCTCGGCCTCGCACTGCTGGCCGCCGGGCTGATCGCGCCGCTGCGTGCGGCGGCGGCGCCGGGTTGCTATACGGTCGCGGTGGTGCCGCAGTTCGCGCCGGCGCAGATCTACGCCCGCTGGCGACCTCTGCTCGACGCGCTGCAGCGGCGTACCGGTGCGTGCCTGAAGCTGCTCGCCTACGCCTCGATCCCCGATTTCGAGCGCGCGTTCACCGACGGCGTGCCCGATTTCGCTTATCTGAACCCTTATCACGTCGTGATGGCGCACCGCAGCCGCGGCTACGTTCCGCTGGTGCACGATGCGCGCCGGCTCGCAGGTATTCTCGTCGTGCGCGCGGACGGACCGATTCGCCAGTTGCGCCAGCTCGACGGGCGTAGCGTCGCGTTCCCGGCGCCGAACGCATTCGGCGCGTCCCTGTACATGCGTGCGCTGCTGCAGCGCCAGGGCGTGCACATCCAGGCCGACTACGTCGGCTCGCACGACAACGTGTATCGCGCGGTTGCGCGCGGCGATGCCGCCGCGGGCGGCGGCGTCGCCGCGACGCTGGCGCGTCA
>JAKAHP010000030.1 GCA_021825505.1 Pseudomonadota bacterium | reverse complement strand
CCGATCTGCACCACCGTCGGCATCGGCGTGCCGCTGTTCCTGGTCACGATGGCGTCGCAGAACATGGCCGGGCTGGTCGTGCTGCGCAGCAACGGCTACCGCGTGCCGGCCTCGCCGCTGATCGGCAGCACCGGCCTCGCCTGGGTGCTGCTGGCGCCGTTCGGCGGCTTCGCCTACAACCTGGCGGCGATCACCGCGGCGATCTGCATGAGCCCCAACGCCCACCCCGACCCCGCGCAGCGCTGGCGCGCCTCGGTCTGGGCCGGCGTGTTCTACCTGTTCACCGGCGTGTTCGGCGCGACCATGGCGGCGCTGCTCGCGGCGTTCCCGGCGGCGCTGATCGGCGCCATCGCCGGGCTGGCGCTGCTGGGCACGATCGCCAGCAGCCTGCACGGCGCGCTGGCCGAACCGGCCGAGCGCGACGCGGCCCTGATCACCTTCCTGCTGACCGCGTCGGGCTTGAGCGTGTTCGGCCTGGGCAGCGCGTTCTGGGGCCTGCTGGCCGGGCTGGCGGCCAGTCTGGTGCAGCGGCGGGAGCGCGTGACAGCCTAGTTTGTGATCATGTTTCACAAGTAAAAGTGTCAAAAGCTTTGTTTGACGCGAATTTGTGATCACATTTATGATCGAGACCAAACCACAGGCCCGATCATGACCCAAGCCCTGCTTGAATTTCTCACCACACATCGCATTCACGAAGTCGAATGCGTCATCCCCGATATGACCGGGATCGCACGCGGCAAGATCCTGCCGCGCGACCTGTTCGTCGAAGCGGGTGAAATGCGCCTGCCCAAGAGCGTGCTGCTCAACACCGTGAACGGTCAGCAGCCCGACAACGGGCCCTACGTCGGCGACACCGACCCCGACATGGTGTGCCGCCCCGACGCGTCCACCGTGCGACTGGTGCCGTGGGCGGCCGAGCCGGTCGCGGTGGTGATCCACGACTGCTTCGAGGCCGACGGCGGCGCGGTCGAGCTGTCGCCGCGCGCGGTGCTGCGCCGCATCGTCGAGCTGTACGAGCGCGCAGGCTGGCGCCCGGTGGTCGCGCCCGAAATGGAGTTCTACCTGGTCGCGCGCCAGCACAACCCGCACGAGCCGCTGCAACCGCCGCTGGGTCGCACCGGCAAGGCCGAGGCCGGCCGGCAGTCCTACTCGATCGACGCGGTCAACGACTTCGACCCCTTCTTCATGGAGCTGTCGAGCTTCTGCCAACTGCACAAACTCGGCGTCGAGACGCTGATCCACGAGGCCGGCGCGGGCCAGATGGAAATCAATTTCAGCCACGGCGACCCGATGGACCTCGCCGACCGCGTGTTCCTGTTCAAGCGCGCGGTGCGCGAGACCGCGCTGCGCCACGGCATCTTCGCCACCTTCATGGCCAAGCCGATGGAGCTCGAGCCGGGCTCGGCAATGCACATCCACCAGAGCCTGGTCGACGCGGCAAGCGGCGCCAACCTGTTCTCCGACGCCGCAGGGGCGCCCACCGCGCGCTTCATGCACTACATCGCCGGGCTGCAGAAATACGTGCCGCAGCTGATGCCGATGTTCGCCCCCTACGTGAACTCCTACCGCCGGCTGTCGCGCGACATGTCGGCACCGATCAATCTGCAATGGGGCCACGACAACCGCACCTGCGGCATTCGCGTGCCCAATTCCGGGCCCGACAACCGCCGCATCGAGAACCGCGTGCCGGGCGTCGACGTCAACCCCTACCTGGCGATGGCCGCGACGCTGGCCTGCGGCTGGCTGGGCATGCGCGAGCAGTTGCAGCCGAGTGCGCCGATGACGCGCAGCGCGTGGAACCTCGACTACGAACTGCCGCGCCACCTGGAGGACGCGATCGAGCGCATGCGCGGCTGCGAGGCGGTCGCCGAGGTGCTCGGCGCCAACTTCGTCAGCGCGTTCTGCGCGGTCAAGGAGCTCGAATACAGCACCTACAACCGCGTGATCAGCTCGTGGGAGCGCGAGCACCTGCTGCTGCTCGTCTGAACGCCAATGACCATGAACGACCTGTCCGACCGCACTCCCCTGAACTCGCCGGCCGCGCAGCGCGCCGGCCTCGACCCGGCGCGTCTGGCCGGCATGGCGCGCGCCGAGCGCGCGCATTACACCGCGGCGCACCCGCGCTCGGCCGAACTGGCGCGGCGCAGCGCCGCGCACTGGTTGTTCGGGGTTCCGCTGCACTGGATGAACGACTGGTCGACCCCGTTCCCGCTGCACGTCGCGCAGGCGCAGGGATGCCACGTGACCGACGTCGACGGCCACACCCGGGTCGACTTCTGCCTCGGCGACACCGGCGCGATGTTCGGCCACGCCCACCCCGCGGTGACGGGCGCGGTGAGCGCGCAGCTGGCGCGCGGCAGCACGACGATGCTGGCCAGCGCCGACGCCGCCTGGGTCGGCGAGGAGCTGGCGCGGCGCTTCGGCTTGCCGCAGTGGCAGGCGGCGATGAGCGCCAGCGACGCCAACCGCTTCGTGCTGCGCTGGATCCGCGCGGCCACCGGGCGGCGCCGGCTGCTGGTGTTCAACGGCTGCTACCACGGCACCGTCGACGACGTGTTCGTCGACCTGGTCGACGGCCGCCCACGCCAGCGCGACAGCCTGCTCGGCCAGGTACACGAGCTGACCGAGACCACCGCGGTGGTCGAGTTCAACGACCTGGACGCGCTCGAGCGCGAACTGGCGCGCGGCGACGTGGCCTGCGTGCTGGCCGAACCGGTGATGACCAACATCGGCATGGTGCTGCCCGCGCCGGGCTACTGGGAGGCGGCGCAGCAGCTGGTGCGGCGCCACGGCGCGATGCTGGTGCTCGACGAGACCCACACCATCAGCAGCGGCCCCGGCGGCTATGCGCGCGCGTACGGCCTGCGCCCCGACGCGCTGGTGCTGGGCAAGCCGATCGGCGGCGGCGTGCCGTGCGCGGTGTACGGCTTCAGCGCCGAGCTGGCGGAGCGTGCGATGCGCGCCAAGCGCGAAGCGCCGCCCGGGCATTCGGGCATCGGCACCACGCTGACTGCGAACATGCTGGCGCTGGCGGCGATGCGCGCGACGCTGGGCGAGGTCGCCACCGACGCCGCCTACACGCACATGCTCGACACCGCGCAGCGCGTGGCCGACGGGCTGCGCGAGACCATCGCCCGCCACCGCCTGCCCTGGTGCGTGACCCAGGTCGGCGCGCGCTGCGAGTTCCAGTTCACGCCGCAGGCGCCGCGCAACGGCAGCGAGGCCGACGCCGCGCTGGACGGCGAGCTCGAGCAGCTGATCCACCTCGCGCTGCTCAACCGCGGCGTGCTGATCACGCCGTTCCACAACATGCTGCTGGCGTGCCCGGCGACCGGCGAGCGCGAGGTCGCGCAGCTGCTGGGCGCGTTCGACGCCGTGCTCGGCGCGCTGCGCGGCTGAAGCCACGGCGGGCGCGTTTCAGGCATCATCGCGCCCATGCCCAAGCACGCCGACCCCAGCACCACCCAGCAGGACGACACCTACGCCGAGCTGCGCCACTGGATCACGCTGGGGCGTTTCCTGCCCGGCGAGCGGCTGAAGATCCGCGATGTCGCCGCCGCGCTGGGCGTCGGCCTGATGCCGGTGCGCGCCGCGCTGCAGCGCCTCGCCGCCGAAGGCGCGCTCACGCACAGCCCGAACCGCGGCGTCGCCGTGCCGCAGCCCTCGCGCGCCGAGTTCGACGACGTGCTGCAGATGCGGCTGCTGCTCGAGGGCGAGGCCGCCGAGCGCGGCGCGCTGCGCCTGCACGACGAGGACCGCGCCGAGCTCGCACGCTTGCACGCGGCGATGGCCGCGGCGCTGACGCGCGGCGATGCGCGCGGCTATCTCGACGCCAACGAGGATTTCCACCTGCGGCTGTACCGCGCCGCCGGCTCGCCGCTGCTGCTGACGCTGATCGAGACCGTCTGGCTCAAGGTCGGCCCGCTGTCGAACCGCTTGTTCGACGACCCCGCGGCGGCTCCGGTGCTCAACACCGCGCACGACGAACTGATGACCGCGCTGGCGCGCGGCGACGCGGCCGCGGCGCGCCGCGCGATCGAACGCGACCTGTTCGTCGCCGGCCAGTTCCTGCGCCGCAGCTGCGCCGCCTGACACGGAGCGCGCGAAGCGCCGCGCGTCAGGTCGCCAAGCCGGGCACCTTGTGCGGCACCTGCGGCGCATGCGCGGCCGCGCGCAGCGCGCCATGCGGCAGCAGCGCCGGCGCCGGCACCAGCAGCAGCACGCGTGTGCGCTGCGGCGCCGCCCACACGGCGGGCGGCAGCCACGCCGTGCTCGACACCGCCGGCGGGGCCCACGGCGTGCTCAGCATCAGGCGGTCGAGCTGACGCATCTGCTGCTGCATGGCCTGCATCTGCAGGTCGGCCATCTGCAACTGGTGCAGCGCCCAGGCCGGCGGGGCGGCGCCGGGGCCGCGCTCGACGACCACCTGCGCCGCACCGTGCGGGCCCTGCCACGACCAGCTGCTGATGCGCGCGGTGCCGGCCGCGGTGTGGACCAGACGCGTGCTGTGCTGCATCGGCACGGCGTGGCCGTCGATCTGTACCAACCAGGGTTGTGCGGCCCATGCCAGGGCCGGCGCCAGCGCCAGCGCGCCGGCGGCGATCGCAGTGCGAAGTCGCATCATCTACCTCCTTTTCGGTTTCGCTTCGAACACACGATGACTTCGGGCGAAGTCGAGCCCAATCTTGGCGCGCGACGCTGAAAACGGCCTTAAGGCACCTCGCGCAGGTCAACGCCCCCGGCGCCGAGCCGGCGCGCCAGCGCGGCACGGCGCGCGGCAAGCGCAGCGTTCGTGGCCGCAGCGCGCACCGGCGCCGGCATCGATGCCCATGCCCCGTCGTGCAAACGCCACCATTGCGCGCGCAACGGCCTGATCCCGGGCAGCGCGATGCGCGGTGCGTGGTCGGGAACCTGGCGCATCACGCAGGGATCATCGCCGCACCAATGCAACTCGACGCGCTGCTCGTGGAACGGCAGCGCGAACACCTGCGCATCACCCACGGCGGCGCGGGCCAGCGCCAGCTTCGTCACCGCACCGTCCGCGCCATGCCGGATCAGCAGCGCCACCCGACCGGCGTCGCGCGACCACTGCGGGGGCGTCGCGAACGACTCCTCACCCCCGCCCAGCACGAGCACCTCGCGCGCGTCGATCTCGAGCGTCGGCGTCGTCGCCGCGGGGCTCGAGAAGTGCGGCACGCCGCTGACCGCTGCCCAGTGCAGGCCGTCGGGCGAGAAACCGGCGCCCAGCCCCTGGTCTCCGAGCTCGGCCACCGTTGCGCCCGTCTCCGCGTCGAACATCACGTACTCGGTATCGGATGGATTGAGATGCCCCTCGACCACCAGGCGCCTCGGGCCCAGCCAGCGCGCGCCGGCCACCGCCGTCATCAGGCTGTAGATCTCATGGCCCGGGCCGATCGCGCCGATCGGCATGCGCTGCTGCACCGAGCCCTGTTCGTCGAGCACGACGACCCTGGCGAACATGCCGTGCACGCCGGACAGCTGCACGTACGCAATGCGGTGACCGTCGGGGGCCCACTTCGGCGCGCTCTTGGCGGCGCCGTCGTCGGTGAGACAGCGCATCGGCGCGCGTTCGTCGAGCGTGCACACTTCGCCCTCGTGCAGGAACACGGCGGCCGGCGCCACCTCGGCCGCGCTGGCGCCGGCCCGCAACAACAGCACGGCCACGACAAACGCGAAATGGATGAGCTTGCACGTCATGTCAGATCCCCGGGCACGCATCCTGGGGCGTGACGCAGACGCCGATCAGGGTCGGGTTGGCATAGCCGCGGCACGCCGCTGCGCCCGCGCCGTTGTACAGATCGATGCGGTAGCCCTTGATCGCGCCGCCGCGGTCGTTCGCGCGCACCTCACCGATGCCGTCGAGCGTCATCGCGACGTTGCGACCGCGCACGACGGCGGGGTCGCGCGCCACCGTGCGCCCGGCGACCAGCGGCGTGCCATCGGCGGCTAGCGGCTGCTCGATCCTGAAAATACGCGGCGGATTGCCCTCGTAATGCACGAAACTGCCGTCGCTCAAGCGCGCGCTGCCCTGCAGCCTGACGTTGGCGATGAAGGCGCTGCAATATTCCCCGGGCAGCCCGTAGGGATCGCGCACCGCGCCTACATAGACCACGCCGTGGATGCGCGTCGACTTGCACGCCAGCGGCGGCGTGCCGTAGTCCGCCTCCAGCGCCAGCATGTAGCACGACATGCCGAAGCTCGCAGCGCGCCGGGCGTCGTCCACCACCGGGCCGTCGATGGTGTCGAGCTCAAAGCCAAGCTGCGCCATGCCACCAGGCTGCGGGGTGGCCCGGGCCGGGTGCGGCACGAGATTGAAGTCGCGCACGTCCTGACGCCGCGGCGGCGCATCGTCCGCCTCGAGACTGGGGCCGGCGACGCCGGCAATCAGCGTCGACGCGTAGCTCAGGTGATCGAGGTCGGCGTAGACCGAGCGCGATACCCGGTACGCCGTCAGGCTGTCGCGACGCACCGTCAGATGCGGCTCGCGCGACCAGCTCGCCTGGCCGCCGCTGCCGTCATCGTTGACGAAGGAGCCGCTCGCGTGCTCGCAATCCGGGTCGTACGACACGCTGCCGTGCACCCCCTGGCAAGCCGGGTCGCCGGACGCGCGCGCGGCAAAGGCAAAACCCTGCGCCTGCTCGACCACCTGCAGGTCCTCGACACAGCCGCCTGCCTCGACCGGACCGAACGTGACGGTGCCGCTGCGGTCTTCGTGGATCGCCATCCGCGCGTCGTCGGCCATGCCCTCGACCGCGCCACGCCAGTTCCCCACCGGCGTGCACAGGCTGGCTCGCGCCGGGTCGGCGCAGGCGCCGGTGCCGCTGAACACGCAGGCCAGCATCGCGAGCGCCGTCAGCGGGCGCGTGGCGATGAGCCTGGAAGGAACGAGGAGGAACGCATGCATCGAAGGCCACCCCCGGGCCCGCCGCCTGCGAACCCCAAGCTGCCAAGTATGGGCAGGCGCGGCGCGCGCGCAAGCCATTCCCGGGACACCGCGATGGATGTCGGCGCCGCCACGCGCGTGAAGGACCAGTCGCAACAAAAAAGGCCCGATCCGCGAAGACCGAGCCTTTCTCTTGAATGCCTGGTCGGGGCGAGAGGATTCGATGCTCCGGCCTCTGCGTCCCGAATTCTCAAGCCGCAAGCTTCGCGCTGGCCAGGCGGTTCAGGCTCACACCTTGCTCGGCGGCTTGCAGCGCCAGAGCGCGGTGCAAGGCGGGTGGAATCCTGACCCGAAACTCGCCGCTGTAGTGCTTCTCGGCCATGGGCACAGGAACCTCTTCACCCGCAGCGCGCATGTCTGCAACGGCCTGCGCGACCACGCGTCGAACCCCCTTCAAGGCGGCTTCGGGGGTCGACGCCAGCCAAGACAGCGAAGGAAACTCCGCACATAGGCCAACATGCTCGCCATCTTCCGGTGACCATGTGAGCCGATAGGTGTAATGATCAGCGTTCACGTTGCATGCCCTCCAGCTTGTCCATCGCGAGAAGCACCTGACGCACCTGGTACGCCTTGGCTTTACCCTTGTCCGCTTGAATGTTGATGCGTGGATCTCCCGCCCACGGTGTCTTGAACACGGCGTGACTGGAACCCTTCTGACGCGGCGCCCCGAACTGTTCCACGCATACGCGGTAGAGGTCGGCGAACCGGACGTTGGCCGGCTCACGCCGCATCTGTTCCAGAATTTTTCGGGTGTCGCCCACGCAGTGATGGTACCACTACTGGCACCATTCGTTCATGCGCCCCCCCGGGGACATCGACGGCGACCACGCAGCAGTCAGACGCGTTCACGAGGACGTCACGACCCTGACCGAGCTCGGCTTGATCGAGCGCACGGACCGCGGCGGCGGCGTCTGCCCCTACGACGACATTCATGTGGACATGCACATCAGGCATGCTGCCTGATGCGCACTGAGCGCCCATGAAAAAGGACCCGATCCGCGAAGACCGAGCCCTTCTCTTGAATTCCTGGTCGGGGCGAGAGGATTCGAAGCTCCGGCCTCTACGCCATGTGCAAGAAAAGTACCGACACCCCGGTCGATGCCGCGCCTGTCGCCCACGCCGGGGCGCTTCACGACAGTCGTGCGCGGGCTGCCCAGAATTGTGGGGTGGCGCGCGCCGCCGCAGCGCGGCAGGCTGAGCAGTGGCTCCATGACAACCAGGCCGCGCTCGAGAGTTCGAATGTCTATGCCGAGCGCGACGGTCTGCCATTGACGCGCTAGCTAGCTAGCGCAGTTTCTGAACCCGTGGCGCGCTTCGATGTCTATGCGAATCCAGCCGGGGCTGGCTTCGTGGTTGACGTCCCTCGCAACGAGCTCAAGGCCCAGGCCTAGGCAGTCCATCGATCTGTTGCCTAGAACCATGCCGACCAACAACCCAAGCGCTTGGGTTCAGTGCTAAGATGCCGACCATCGAGCGGATCGACGGATGGCGGGTGGTGGTCTACCCCAATGACCATCGCCCCGCGCATGTCCACGTCATCGGCGCGGGATGCGAAGCGGTGTTCGAGCTCGACTGCCCGCACGGCCCGCCGCGCTTGCGCGAGTCGTGGGGTTTTTCCCTCAAGGACATCAACCGCGTCGAGAAGTTCTTGAGAAAAGCGGTCAAGAGTTTGTGCATCGCGTGGGAGCAGATTCATGGCAATCTCTAAGGCGCAGCTTCTCGCTGCCACGGAACGCGGACAGGCCAACCCATCGCCCAAGGCGATCAAGGCGAGGTACGACGCGCGCGCAAAGCGCCTGGTGATCGACCTCGATTCCGGGCTGCGCGTGCTGTTCAAGCCGGGCGATGCGCAAGGCTTGCAACGAGCAAGCGAGGCCGATCTGCGCCGCATCGAGATCTCGCCCTCGGGTCTTGGCCTGCACATCCCGACCCTCGATGCCGACTTGTTCCTGCCGGCCATCCTCGAAGGCTTCCTGGGCTCGCTCGCCTGGATGCACGAAAACGCCGCCCGGAAGATGGGCCGCGCAGGAGGCCAATGCAAGAGCGAGTCCAAGGCCCAGGCCGCCCGCGCCAACGGCCAACGCGGCGGACGCCCGAGGAAGACTGTCGTCGAAGCCTGAGCACGACAGAACGACAGGCCGACATTCGTACAAGCGACAACGACGCCTTATCAATTCGTCGGCGTGGATCGTTTGATCGACGACTTCCAGGCGGAGGTGGAACGATGGAAAAGCGCACATTGACCGTCACGATCGAACGCGATGGCTGGGGGGCGCTGCGCGATGCTGCCCGGCGCGGATTCAGTGCGTCGCGGTACTGCGGAGAGCGCCTGAACTTCGAGACGCCCGAGTTGTTCTTCGGGCGCCTGAGCGAGCGGCGCTGGGCGATCGTCAGCGCACTGCTGGGGCAGGGTGAACTCGGCCTGCGCGAACTCGCACGCCGCCTGGGCCGCGATGTGCGGCGCGTTCACGAGGACGTCACGACCCTGACCGATCTCGGCCTGATCGAGCGCACGGACCGCGGCGGCGTCGTCTGCCCCTACGACGACATTCATGTGGATATGCACATCAGGCATGCGGCCTGACCGCAAATGCAAAAGGGCCCGGTCCGCGAAGACCGAGCCCTTCTCTTGAATTCCTGGTCGGGGTGAGAGGATTCGAACCTCCGGCCTCTACGTCCCGAACGTAGCGCTCTACCAGGCTAAGCTACACCCCGAATTTTGGTCGACTGCCCGAAACTAAAGCGCAAGCGACCGAAGCAGGTAAGTATAACGTTGCTCGCCAACGTTGGCTAGTGCCGCGTTCTGAAAACGTCGCTTCACGACTTGCGCTGCAGCGAATAGGTGCACAGCTGGTCGAGTGCGTCGCGTGCCGCCGACGGCGGCAGCGCGGCCAGCGTCGCGCGCGCCAGGTCGAGCTGCTGCTGCGCGGCGGCGTCGACCGCGCTGAGCGCGTCGCAGTCGCGCACGATCTGCACGATGCGCGGCAGCTGCTCGACGCTGCCGTTGCGCACCGCGTCCTCGATCAGCGCACGGTCGGCGGGTGCGGCGCGCTGCATCGCGACGATCAGCGGCAGCGTCGGCTTGCCCTCGCGCAGGTCGTCGCCGACGTTCTTGCCCATTTCGGCGGCGTCGCCGCGGTAGTCGAGCGCGTCGTCGACCAGCTGGAACGCCATGCCCAGCGCCCGGCCGTAGGTCGCGGCGGCCTCTTCCGCCTGCGCGTCGCAGCCGGCCAGCGCCGCGCCGATGCGCGCGGCGGCCTCGAACAGCGCGGCGGTCTTGTAGTGGATCACCTGCATGTAGCGCTCGACGTCGATCGCCGCGTCGTGCATGTTGAGCAGCTGCAGCACCTCGCCTTCGGCGATCACATTGGTCGCGTCGGCCAGGATCTGCAGCACGCGCAGATTGCCCGCGGCAACCATCATCTGGAAGGCGCGCGAGTACAGGAAATCGCCCGACAGCACGCTGGCGGCGTTGCCCCAGGTCGCGTTCGAGGTGCTGCGGCCGCGGCGCAGCTCGCTCTCGTCGACGACGTCGTCGTGCAGCAGCGTCGCGGTATGAATGAGTTCGACCACCGCCGCGAGCGCGTGGCGATGCGGGCCGTCGTGGCCGTGCGCCTGCGCGGTGAGCAGCAGCAGCGCCGGGCGCAGCCGCTTGCCGCCGGCGGTGATGATGTAGCCGCTGATCGCGTTGATCAGCGACACCTCGGACGCGAGGTTGTCGCGGATCGCCGCGTCGACGAGTTGCATGTCCGCCGCGATCGGCGCGAGGATGGTCTGGATCGAGGGAGCGGTCACGGCTGGGCGCGCGAAGGCGGGCAGGAGAATGCGACTGAACGTTTCGCGGCATTCTATCGAGCGCGACGGGACCCGCCGCGGCCCAGGCTTGCGTGTCGACAAGGGCTGATGCTTTTTTCAGCATCGTGCTATGATGCGGGGTTCCTCGGTGTGCCTTGCGAAGTCGTTTTGCGCTGAACACCGGGGCGAGCAGTGCGGCGCCTGCGGTCCGGTTCCCCGGATGCGCGGCATCGCCGATTTCCAGATCCAGGAGTTGTCTATGTACGCGGTCGTAAAAACCGGTGGCAAGCAATACAAAGTGAGCGCCGGCGAAAAGATCAAGGTAGAACAGATTGCCGCAGACATTGGCCAGGACATCGTGCTCGACCAGGTGCTCGCCGTTTTCGACGGCGCTGACGTCAAGGTCGGGACCCCGCTGCTGGCGGGTGCTGCGGTGAAGGCCAAGGTTGTGGCGCACGGGCGTGGCGAGAAGGTGCACATCTTCAAGATGCGGCGCCGCAAGCACTACCAGAAGCGCCAGGGCCACCGGCAGAATTTCACCGAGCTGCAAATCGAAAGCATCGCGGCTTGAGGAGCGAACGACATGGCACAGAAAAAAGGCGGCGGCTCGACGCGAAACGGGCGTGACTCAGAGGCCAAACGACTCGGCGTCAAGGTGTTTGGCGGTCAGGCGATTCCCGCTGGCTCGATCATCGTGCGCCAGCGCGGCACGCGCTTCCACGCCGGCGTCGGCGTGGGCACCGGCAAGGACCACACGCTGTACGCGCTGGTCGACGGCCACGTGGCGTTCGTGCGCAAGGGCGCGCTGGACCGTCAGTTCGTGACCGTCACGCCGCTGCAGCAGGGCTGACCCAGCGGCGCCTTCCGGCGCCGCATCCCGTTCGCGAGCCCCGCACCGGCAGCCCTTGCCGATGCGGGGCTCGCGTCCGCTTGAGTGATATATCCGTGAAATTCTTCGACGAAGCGCAGATCGAGGTCTTTGCCGGCAACGGCGGCAATGGCTGCATGTCGTTTCGGCGCGAGAAGTTCATTCCGTTCGGTGGACCGGACGGCGGTGACGGAGGCCGCGGTGGCAGCGTCGTGGTCGAGGCCGACACCAACCTGAACACGCTGATCGACTTCCGTTACCAGCGCGTGTTCCGCGCGCGCAACGGCGAGCACGGGCGCGGCTCGGACTGCTTCGGCGCCGGCGGCGAGGACATGCTGCTGCGCGTACCGGTGGGCACGCTGATCCGCGACGCCGACAGCGGCGAGACCGTGGCCGACCTGACCGCTCACGGTCAGCGCGTGGTCATCGCGCGCGGCGGCGCCGGCGGCATGGGCAATCTGCGCTTCAAGTCGAGCACCAACCGCGCGCCGCGCCAGAGCACGCCGGGCGAGCCCGGCGAACAGCGCCGGCTGCAGCTCGAACTCAAGGTGCTGGCCGACGTCGGCCTGCTTGGCCTGCCCAACGCCGGCAAGAGCACCTTCATTGCCGCGGTGTCGAACGCGCGGCCCAAGATCGCCGATTACCCGTTCACGACGCTGCACCCGCAGCTCGGCGTGGTGCGCGCGGCGCAGGGCCGCAGCTTCGTCGTCGCCGACATTCCCGGGCTGATCGAGGGCGCGGCCGAAGGCGCCGGGCTGGGCCACCAGTTCCTGCGCCATCTGCAGCGCACGCGGCTGCTGCTGCACCTGATCGACGTGGCGCCGCCCGACCCCGACGCCGATCCGGTGCGCGACGCGCGCGCGATCGTCGCGGAGCTGAAGAAATACGACGCCGAGCTCGCGGCCAAGCCGCGCTGGCTGCTGATCAACAAGATCGACCTGCTGCCGCCCGAGGAGCGCGAGGCGCGCGTGGCCGCGATCGTGCGTCGGCTGCGCCACAAGGGCCCGGTGTTCGCGATCTCGGCGGTGACGCGCGAAGGGTTGGAGCCGCTGGTGCAGCGCATTGCGCAGGCCGTGCTCGACGCGCCGCGCCCCGCCGTCGATGCGGTGGATGCGCGCTTGGCGCCTGCCGCCGACAAGGCGCCCGCGGCCCCGGACTCAGGAGATCCGCGCTTCACCCCGGACGCCGACGACCCCCGCTTCGCGCGCCACCCCGAGGACGAAGGCGATGAACGCTGAGGGCCTGCGCTCGCTGGTCGCCGCGGCACACCGCGTCGTCGTCAAGGTCGGCTCCAGCCTCGTCACCGACGAAGGCCGCGGCATCGACCATGCCGCGGTGGCACGCTGGGTCGGTCAGATCACCGCGCTGCACGCGCTCGGCAAGGAAGTGATCCTGGTGTCCAGCGGCGCCATCGCCGAAGGCATGAAACGCCTCGGCTGGACCCAGCGGCCGCGCGAGATCCCCGAGCTGCAGGCGGCCGCCGCGGTCGGCCAGATGGGGCTGGCGCAAGCCTATGAGAGCGCGTTCAGCGCGCATGCGCGCCCCTGCGCGCAGATCCTGCTGACGCATGCCGACCTCGCCCATCGCCGCCGTTACCTGAACGCGCGCAGCACCTTGCTGACGCTGCTGGCGCACGGCGTGGTGCCGGTGATCAACGAGAACGACACCGTCGTCACCGACGAGATCAAGGTCGGCGACAACGATACCCTGGGCGCGCTGGTGACGAATCTGGTCGAAGCCGACGCGCTGATCATCCTCACCGACCAGCACGGCCTGTACTCGGCCGACCCCCGGCGCGATGCGCAGGCCACGCTGATCCGCGACGCCGCGGCCGACGATGCGGCGCTGGTGGGCATGGCCGGCGGTGCCGGCAGCAGCATCGGCAAGGGCGGCATGCTGACCAAGGTGCTGGCCGCGCGCCGCGCCGCGCGCAGCGGCGCGCACACCGTGATCGCCAGCGGGCGCGAGCCCGACGTGCTGCTGCGCCTGGCCGCGGGCGAGGCGATCGGCACGCAGTTGCGCGCCGGCGCGGCCAAGCTTGCCGCGCGCAAGCAGTGGATGGTCGACCAGCTGCAGCTGGCCGGGCGCGTCAGCGTCGACGCCGGCGCTGCACGCCGGCTGCGCGACGGCGGCGCCAGCCTGCTGCCGGTGGGCGTGACCGAAGTCGGCGGCGAGTTCGAGCGCGGCGACGTGATCGCGGTGCTCGACGTCGATGGCGTCGAGATCGCGCGCGGCCTGAGCAACTACGCGGCGGCCGAGGCCCGGCTGATCCGCCGCACCCCGACCGCGCAGATCGAGGCCATCCTCGGCTTCATCGAGGAGCCCGAGCTGATCCACCGCGACAACATGGTGCTGACCCGCGGCTGAAGCTGCCGCCGGGACCTCAGCGCGTCGTTGACGGCGCCGGCCGCATGCCGCGGCGCAGGCGCGCCACCACGGCCGCAGCGTCGCCGTCGACCGCGTTGTCGGCGCACAGATAGCCGCTGTACAAGGCGCCGTGCACCCCGGTCAGCCCCGGGTCGACCATCAGCCAGTCGCTGCCGTGCTGCTCGACCCAGCGCCCACCCTGCCACAGCGCTTCGACCTTCCACGCCGCGCGCGCGCAGTCGAAGGTCTCGTAATCGATGTTGTCGGCGCCCTGGCGGCTGCGCGCCACCAGGGTGTAGCGCAACTGCCGCGCGTCGATGCGGCGCACGCTGGCCGGGTCGATGTAGAAGCGCATCTCGCCCTCGGTCGGCAAGGGCACGTGCAGCAGCGTCTCGGCGCGCGGCGCTGCCGGCATTTGCAGCGGCGCCGCAGGCTTCGGCGCCGGCGGCAGCAACCCGGCCAGGCCCTGCGCGTCCTGCGCATGCGCCGTCGCCGCGCCCAGCACCATGGCGACCAGCATCAGGCCCGTTCGGCGCAGCGTCGTCATTCGCCACCCGCCTCGACGGCCGGCTGCCCCGCGCGCCTGGCCTGGCGCAGATTGCCGCGCAGGTAGCGCGTGCGCGACTCGACGCGCGGCAGCAGATGCGCCAGTTCGCTGAGCGCCTGCTGGTACACCGCGCGCTTGAATTCGATCACGCTGTCCAGCGGGATCCAGTAGTCGTTCCATCGCCACGCGTCGAACTCCGGGTGGTCGGTCGCGCGCAGGCATACGTCGCTGTCGCGTCCGGTCAGTTTGAGCAGGAACCAGATCTGCTTCTGGCCCTTGTAGAAACCGCGGCTGTCGCGCCGCAGAAATTGCTGCGGCACGTCGTAGCGCAGCCAGTTGCGCGTGCGCCCGAGAATGTGCACGTGCCCGGGCCTGAGGCCCACTTCCTCATAAAGCTCCCGATACATCGCCTGCTCGGGGTTCTCGCCGGCATGGATTCCGCCCTGCGGAAACTGCCACGAGTGCGCGCTGATCCGCTTGCCCCAGAACACCTGGTTCTTGCCGTTGAGCAGGATGATGCCGACGTTGGGACGATAGCCTTCGCGATCCAACATGGCGCCTGTCCTTCATCTTTTAGAATCTGCAGCCAATTATAGGTATCCGCTCGCCGGGGCGAGCGGCCCGTTCCCTTTACCGAGCCGTAGATGCGCGTTTCCCGATTCTTCATCTCCACCCAGAAAGAAGCGCCGGCCGATGCCGACGTCGCCAGCCAGGCGCTGATGCTGCGCGCCGGCATGATCCGCAAGCTCGCGGCCGGCCTGTACACCTATATGCCGCTGGGGCTGCGCAGCCTGCGCAAGGTCGAAGCCATCGTGCGCGAGGAAATGAACCGCGCCGGAGCGATCGAGCTGCTGATGCCGGTCGTGCAGCCCGCCGAGCTGTGGCAGGAAACCGGGCGCTGGGACAAGTACGGCCCCGAGCTGCTGCGCATCAAGGATCGCCACCAGCGCGACTTCATCGTGCAGCCGACCTCGGAGGAAGTCGTCACCGACATCGCGCGCGGCGAAATCAGCTCGTGGCGCCAGCTGCCGCTGAACTTCTACCACATCCAGACCAAGTTCCGCGACGAGCGCCGCCCGCGCTTCGGCGTGATGCGCGCGCGTGAGTTCACGATGAAGGACGCCTATTCCTTCGACCGCGACTACGCCGGCGCACAGCGCAGCTACCAGACCATGTACCAGGCCTACCAGCGCATCTTCCAGCGCTTCGGCTTCGAGTTCCGCGCGGTGGCCGCCGACACCGGGCAGATCGGCGGCTCGATGAGCCACGAATTCCACGTCATCGCCGACACCGGCGAGGACGCGATCGCCTACTGCGCGAGCTCAGATTACGCGGCCAACGTCGAGCTCGCCGAGGCCCTGCCCCTGCTCGACGCGCGCGCGCCGGCCGCGCAGGCGCTGGAGCGCACGCCGACGCCGGGCGCGGCCAAATGCGAGCAGGTCGCCGCCCAGCTCGGGCTGCCGCTGCAGCGCACGGTCAAGTCGGTGGTGATGGCCGTCGACCGCGCGGGCGCCGCCGGCGCCGCCGCCACCGAACTGGTGCTGCTGCTGGTGCGCGGCGATCACGCGCTCAATGAAGTCAAGGTCGCCAAGCTGCCCGGGCTGGCCGACGCGCGCATGGCCACCGAGGCCGAGATCGTCGAGTGGTTCGGCTGCCGCCCCGGCTACCTCGGGCCGCTGGGCACGCAGCGTGCGCTGCGCGTGATCGCCGACCGCACGGTGGCGCGCATGGCCGATTTCGTCGTCGGCGCCAACGCCGAGGACTTCCACTACACCGGCGTGAACTGGGGCCGCGACCTGCCCGAGCCCGAAGTCGCCGACCTGCGCGAAGTGGTCGACGGCGACCCCAGCCCGGACGGCCACGGCACGCTGGCGATCTGCCGCGGCATCGAAGTCGGCCATGTGTTCTACCTCGGCACCAAGTACTCGGAGGCGATGGGGGCCAGCTACCTCGACGACGCCGGGCGCAGCCAGCTGCTCGAGATGGGCTGCTACGGCATCGGCATCAGCCGCATCCTCGGCGCCTGCATCGAGCAGAACCACGACGCGCGCGGCATGATCTGGCCCGACGCGATCGCGCCGTTCGAGGTCGTCGTGTGCCCGATCGGCTACGACCGCGTCGAGGCGGTGCGCGAAGCGGCCGACGCGCTGCTCGACGAGCTGCTCGCGGCCGGCTTCGACGCCGTGCTCGACGACCGCGGCGAGCGCCCCGGCGCGATGTTCGCCGACTGGGAGCTGATCGGCGTGCCGCACCGCGTGGTCGTGTCCGAGCGCGGCCTGAAGGCCGGCACCGTCGAATACCAGCACCGCCGCGACATCGCGGCCAGCGCGCTGCAGCGCGACGCCGCGGTCGCGGCGCTGCGCGAGCGTCGCGGCCGCTGATGCGCCGAGGCGGCGGCCCGCGATGATGTGGCGCGCGCTGCTGCTCGGCCTGGCGCTGCTGGCCGCCTGCGGCAGCGCCCAGGCCGGCGCGCAGCGCGAGCCCGACCTGTCGCCGGCGATGCGCGCGGCGCTGTCGGGGCAGATCGCCGAAGGCCTGGCGCAGACGCCGCAGTTCTCCGACCCGGCCCGGCTGGTCGGTTACCTGATGTGGGTCGCCGCCGAGTCGACACGGCTGCGTCAGCGCATTCCGAACCGACTGGTGCGCGAGAACCTGCTGCAGACGATCTGGTACGAGGCCACCCGCGCCGGCCTCGAGCCGGCGCTGGTGCTCGGTCTGATCCAGGTCGAGAGCGGCTTCAACAAATACGCGATCTCGCGCGCCGGCGCGATCGGCCTGATGCAGGTGATGCCGTTCTGGACCCACCTGCTGGGCAGCGGCAACCCCGAGCAGCTGCTGCGCATGCGCGTGAACCTGCGCTACGGCTGCGTGATCCTGCGTCACTACATCGACCAGGAACACGGCAATCTGTTCTACGCGCTGGGCCGCTACAACGGCTCGCGCGGCCAGTCCGCCTACCCCGATGCGGTGCTGTCCGCGCGCCGCCGCTGGGAAGTGCCGGCGCGCGAGCTGCAGTTGGCCGGACGCTAAGAGCCGGCCCGACTTCAGCGGCGCATCAGCCCCGAGCCGCCGAGGCGCTGCATCATCTTGAACATCTTGCCGCCTTTCATTTTCTTCATCATGTCGCGCATTTGCTCGTACTGGCCGAGCATGCGATTGACGTCCTGCACCTGAACCCCGGCGCCGGCGGCGATGCGGCGTTTGCGCGCCGCCTTGATCAGATCCGGCTTGCTGCGCTCCTGCGGCGTCATCGAGCAGATGATGCCCTGCATGCGCCGCGTCTCGCGCTCGGCGCGATCCATGTCGGCCTGGCCGGCGCGCGCCTGCAGCTCGGCCGGCAGCTTGTCCATCAGGCCCTGCAGCCCACCCATGCGGTTCATCTGAGA
>JAKAHP010000292.1 GCA_021825505.1 Pseudomonadota bacterium | reverse complement strand
ATGGCGCGCATCGAGCGCCTGGCCGCGGTCGGCGCGGTGGACGCGGTGGTTGGGCACGGGGTCAGCCGCATCGCGCTGAGCGACGCCGACCGCGACGGCCGCGACCTGCTGGTGCGCATGATGCGCGAGCTCGGTCTGAAGGTGCGCATCGACGCGATCGGCAATGTGTTCGGCATCCGCGCCGGCGCGAGCGACGCGGCGCCGGTGATGTGCGGCTCGCACATCGACACGGTGGCGCGCGGCGGGCGCCTCGACGGCAGCTACGGCGTGCTGGCCGCGCTCGAGGTGGTGCGCTGGCTGAACGCGCAGGGCGTGAGCACGCGGCGCGCGCTGGTGGTGGCCGCGTTCACCAACGAGGAAGGCGTGCGCTTCCAGCCCGACATGATGGGCTCGCTGGTGTACGCCGGCGGGCTGGCGCTGGACGCAGCGCTGGACGCGCGCGACGCCGCCGGGCTGCGCCTGGGCGACGAGCTGGCGCGCATCGGCTACCGCGGCGCGATGGACTGCGGCGCGATCACGCCGCACGCCTTCGTCGAACTGCACATCGAGCAGGGCCCGTTGCTCGAGGCCGAGGGGTACGCGCTCGGCGCGGTCGAGGGCGTGCAGGGCATCAGCTGGCAGGAGTTCATGATCGCGGGCCAGGCCAATCACGCCGGCACCACGCCGATGCATCTTCGGCGCGACGCCGGCTGCGCGGCGGCGGCGATCGCGCTGCACGCGCGCGCGCTGGCACGAAGCTGCGGCGGCGTGGCCACCGTCGGCGCGATCGAGCTGCAGCCGAACCTGATCAATGTGGTGCCCGGGCGCGCGCGCGTCACGGTCGACCTGCGCCATGTCGACGACGCCGCGCTGCACGGCGCCGAAGCCGAGCTGGCCGCGTTCGTGCAGCAGCTGGCCGCGGCCGAGGGCGTGACCCTCGAGACGCGCCGCCTCGCGCGCTTTGCACCGGTGGCGTTCGACGCGCGCCTGCTGCGCCACGTCGAGGCCGCGGCGGCGGCGCACGGCCACCGCGCGCGCCGCCTCAGTTCAGGCGCCGGGCACGACGCGCAAATGATCGCGCGCATCGCGCCGGCGGCGATGATTTTCGTGCCCAGCGCAGGCGGCGTCAGCCACAACCCGCGCGAGCACACCGAGCCGGAGCAGCTCGCGCTTGGCGCCACGGTGCTGCGCGACGTGCTGCTGGCGCTGGCGCAGGAAGGCTGAGGGCGCGATGAACCTGTTGATCTTCAAACTCGCCGCCACGCCGCTGCTGGTGCTCACCGCGACGCGGCTGCAGCGGCGCTACGGCGGCACGATCGGCGGCCTGTTCACCGGGCTGCCGGTGACCTCGGCGCCGCTTTCGCTGTTTCTGGCGCTGGAAAACGGCGCCGGCTTCGCCGCGCGCGCCGCGGTCGGCACGCTGCTGGGACTGACCGCGATGGGCGGATTCTGCGCCGCGTATGCGCGCAGCGCGCGCCGCGCGCACTGGGGCACGGCGCTGGTGCTGGGCGCGGCGGCCAGCGCCGCACTGTTCGTCGTGCTGTCGAAGCTGCCGCAGCGACCGCTGCTGGCCGCCGCCCTGACGTTCCCGGCGCTGCTCGCACTGGTGCTGCTGATCGGGCGCGCCCACCCCGGCGTCGCGCCGCCGCATCCGTGGTGGGATCTGCCGGCGCGCGTGGGCTTCGCGTTGGCCGCGGTGCTCGGCATCACCGCGGCGGCCGCGCATCTGGGGCCGACCTGGAGCGGCATGCTGGCGACGCTGCCGATCCTGTCGGCGATCATGGGCGGGTTCACGCACCGCCACGCCGGGGCCGAGGCGGCGCGCGCGCTGCTGCGCGGCATCGTCGTCGGCGCGCTCGGCGCCGGCGCATTCAATCTGATCGTCGCGCTCGATGTGGTCCGCCGCGGCATCACACCGGCCTACGCCAGCGCTGCGGCAGCCGCGCTGATCGTGGCCTGGGGCAGCCATGCGCTGCTCGAACGCGTGCAGGGCGCGTCGGCGCCGCATTGACCCGGCTCGAGCACGCGCCACCGCCGCGTGATGGCGGAGGCGGCGCGGCCGGTGCCGGTGTCACGCCGTCATGGCGACGTCCAGTACTGGCGGAACAGCGCGTCGAAATAGGCCAGCTGCAGACCGTCGCCGCCCAGGGTCGCGCCGCTGGGGGCCGCCGCGACGGTGAATGTCGCGCTGGTCTGGTCGGGCGCGAGGTCGTCGCTGTAGTTGTCGCATTGCGTATTCGTCGTGTTGCCGCTGGTGACGTTGGCGCAGACGAAGGCATTGAGGTTGTTGGCGTACAGGCCCGACGCGGCTGGAGCCGCCCAGCTGACGTTCATCGTCCCGCCGCTGGTGAACAGTGTCTGCGGCGACGGCGACACGGCGATGCCGCTGGCGAAGTCCGCCGCAGTGGCCTGCGTCGAATTCAGCGGCAGCACGGTCAAGGTCTGGTGATACGTGGCCACCGGTGTGTCGGTCGCCGGATTGCTCCCGGTGTACAGCGAGATCGTGTACGTCGACGGCAAGCTCAGCGCCGCCAGCGCGGTGTCGTTGAGCGGCTCGGTCTGCCCGGCGATGGCCTGCGAACAGGTGTTGGTCAGCGTATTCGTGCCCTGCAGCAGCGGCGTCGAGGTGCCGTTGTAGGTCGACGGAGCGCCCGCGGCAAGCTGCATCGACTGGCCGCTGCCGGTGGCGACAAAGAGCAGCCCGGTGTTCGGCAGTTGCGGCCCGGTGACGATCGCGTAGGTCAGGCCGATTGCGCCCTTGTCGGTGATCTCGACGTCGAAGCCCGCGCACTGCACGCCGGCCACGCTGGCGTTGGTGCTCAGTATGTCGGCCTTGGCGACTTTCTGGTTGCCCAGGAAGACCCAGCTACCCGAAGCGTTCTTGTAGACGATGAAGGCATTCCTGCTGTTGGGCGCAAGGTTGCGCAGCACGGTGAACGTCACCTTGTAGGCGGTGTCGCCCGAGGGCACGGCACTCACCCACCCCGGCACCGCGGACAGCTCGATGTCCTGGAAGGTCATCGAGCCTCCGACCACCGTGGGCGACGTCGTGATGTTCTGCAGGAAGGCCGACAACTGCTGCCCGTTCTCCCGGAAATTGGCGGTATCGAAATAGGCCAGCAGCGCCGGCGCGCTCGCCGACGGTGAGGTCGCCAGCAGACTGCCCAGGGTGTTGAACGTCGTGGTGATGGCCTGCAGGTCGCTGACGTTGTTGGTCGAGCCGGCGGGCAGCGGCGTGGTCGGCGGCGCACTCAAGGTGCCGCTGACCGATTGCCCGGTCGTCGTGTTGGTCAGCGTTTCAGTGCCGGTGCTCGGGTCGACCGTCACGTTCAGGCTGTCGAGCACCGCGTCGAGCCCGCTGCCGTTGGCGTTGAACGCCTGGTGCAGCAGATCGACCGAGCCGCTGACGCCCTGCTGCGCGAGAATGGGTTGCAGCTCGGCGTCGAGCGCGGCCACGCCGGCCGACAGCGCCGCCGGGGTCAACAGGCTGGCGTAGTTGCCGTTGGCGAAGATCGTTGCCGCGATTTGGTGCCCGAGATTGGCGATGACCAGGTCGGTCAACGGGGTGATGTTGATCGTCGCATTGCCGCTGGTGACGTCGGCCGCGGTCACCGCCGACGCCAGCGAGTAGGAGACACCACCGAGCTTGTAATCGATCTGCAGCATGAACGGCGGCGTGAAGCCCTGGATCTGCGCCTGGGTGAACGCGTAGTTGCCGTTGGAGTCGGTCGCGGTCGTCACGGTCTTCGCCGGCGACGACGAATCCTTCAGCGTGACCACGCCGTTCATGGAGCCGCTGCTGCCGCCGGTGATCGGCATGCCGGTCGCCGCGACACCGCTGAGCGCGGTGCCGGTCAAGCCGCCGACGCTGCCCCCTCCTCCGCCTCCGCCGCCGCAAGCCGCGAGCAGCGCC
>JAKAHP010000291.1 GCA_021825505.1 Pseudomonadota bacterium | reverse complement strand
ATCGCGAATGATCGGCACGAAGTTCTTGTCCTCGATGTCAAGCAGCGCGCGCGCGGTCTTCTTCGGCAGCCCGCCGGGCATCGGCTTGTTGATGAAGTGCACGATCTGCTCGCGCAGCACCGGCCGTCCGGTGCTGGACGGCGGGTGCTCGGTCTGCCGCCGTCCCAGCCCGCGCAACAGCTTCACACCCAGGCGCTGCGCGGCGAAGCCGGCGCGCGCGACGCCGGCGCGCAGCGCCTTGACCGCGCGCGGGTCGGTCGCGCCGAGCATCGCCATCGCCACCGCGCTGCCCGGGTTGAAGCTCTTCTTGTCCATCTTGCGCAGCAGATTGCGCATATTCATCGAAACGTCGCCGAAATCGATGTCGACCGGGCACGGCGTCAAGCACTTGTGGCATACCGTGCAGTGGTCGGCGACGTCCTCGAATTCCTCCCAATGGTGCAGGCTGACGCCGCGCCGCGTCTGCTCCTCGTACAGGAAGGCCTCGACCAGCAGCGAGGTGGCGAGGATCTTGTTGCGCGGCGAGTAAAGCAGGTTGGCGCGCGGCACATGAGTGGCGCACACCGGCTTGCACTTGCCGCAGCGCAGGCAGTCCTTGATCGAGTCGGAGATCGCGCCGATGTCGCTTTGCTGCATCAGCAGCGACTCGTGGCCCATCAGGCCGAAGCTCGGCGTGTAGGCGTTGGTCAGGTCGGCGGGCAGTGCCGCGTCGTCGAGCAGCTTGCCGCGGTTGAAGCGGCCGTCGGGGTCGACCTCGCGCTTGTAGGCGCGGAACGGGCCGATCTCGTCCTCGGTCAGGAACTGCAGCTTGGTGATGCCGATGCCGTGTTCGCCCGAGATGACGCCGCCCAGGCTTCGCGCCAGGTGCATGATGCGCGCCACCGCGTCGTGCGCGGCCTGCAGCATCGCGTAGTCGTCGGAGTTGACCGGAATGTTGGTGTGCACGTTGCCGTCGCCGGCGTGCATGTGCAGCGCCACCCAGACGCGCCCGCGCAGCACGCGCTTGTGGGTCGCGTCGAGCGCGCGGCGCAGCGGCTCGTAGGCCGCGCCGGCGAACAGCTCGTGCAGCGGGCGCCGGATCTCGGCGCGCCACGAGGCGCGCACCGCGTGCTCCTGCACCAGGTTGAACAGCGTCGCGCGCGGTGCGCGGTGCAGCATCTGCATGGCCGGCGTGATCGCCGCGTCGAGCCCGTGCGCGCCCAGCCCGGGCAGGGCCTGCGCCAGCGGCGTGTCGAGCTGCTGCAGCAGGTGACTCCAGCGCGCATGCACCGCGGCGACGAGCTCGAGCGCCTGCGCGCGCGCCGCCTCGAGCTCGTCGGCCTCGACCGGCGCCTCGCCTTCGCCAAGTTCCTCGTTCTTCGCCAGCGGCAGCCGCGCGCGCAGCTGCGCGTCGAGCTCGGCGGCGAGCTGCAGCTTGTTCTTCAGCGACAGTTCGACGTTGATGCGCTCGATGCCGTCGACATAGTCGCCCATGCGCGGCAGCGGGATCACCACGTCCTCGTTGATCTTGAACGCGTTGGTGTGGCGCGCGATCGCCGCGGTGCGCTTGCGGTCGAGCCAGAACTTCTTGCGCGCCTCGGCGCTGACCGCGACGAAGCCCTCGCCGACGCGCGCATTGGCCATGCGCACGACTTCGGCGGTGGCGCGCGCGACCGCGTCGGCGTCGTCGCCGACGATGTCGCCGAACAGTGCCATTTTCGGGAACGCGCCGCGCTTGCTCTTCGGCGCGTAGCCGACCGCGCGCAGATAGCGCTCGTCGAGGTGCTCGAGGCCGGCCAGGATGGCGCCGTCGGGGCGCCCGGCCATGTACGAGGTGATCTCGACGATCGACGGAATCGCGTCGCGCGCCTGGCCGAAGAACTCCAGGCAGAAGGTTCGCGCCTGCGGCGGCATGCGGTGCAGCACCCAGCGCGCGCTGGTGATCAGCCCGTCGCAGCCTTCCTTCTGCACGCCGGGCAGCCCGGCGAGGAATTTGTCGGTGACGTCCTTGCCCAGGCCCGCCTTGCGAAAGCGCGCGCCGGGGATCTCGAGCACGCGCCGCGAGAGTTCGCTGCGGCCGTCGGCGGCGAAGGTGACGACCTCGAAGCGCGCGATTTCGACGTCGTGGATCTTGCCCAGGTTGTGCTCGAGCCGCGTGACCTCGACCCAGCGCCCCTGCGCGTCGACCATGCGCCACCAGGCCAGGTTGTCGAGCGCGGTGCCCCACAGCACGGCCTTCTTGCCGCCGGCGTTCATCGCGATGTTGCCGCCGATGCACGACGATTCGGCCGAGGTCGGATCGACCGCGAACACCAGCCCGGCGCGCTCGGCGGCGTCGGCCACGCGCTGCGTGACGACGCCGGCGCCGGTGGTGATGGTCGCGACCGGCGCGGCCACGCCGGGCAGCGCGAGGGTCTCGACCTCGCCGAGCTGCTCGAGCTTCTCGGTGTTGATCACCGCGCTCTTCCAGACCAGCGGCACCGCGCCGCCGGTGTAGCCGGTGCCGCCGCCGCGCGGCACGATGCTGAGTTCGAGCTCGACGCAGGCCTGCACCAGCGGCGCGATCTCGGCCTCGGTGTCGGGGCACAGCACGACGAACGGGACCTCGACGCGCCAGTCGGTGGCGTCGGTCATGTGCGCCACGCGTGCCAGCCCGTCGAAGCGGATGTTGTCGCGCCGTGTATGCCGGCTGAGCTCGCGCAGCGCGCGTCGGCGCAGCGCGGCGACTTCGTCGAACCAGTCGCCGAACGCGGCCACCGCGGCGCGTGCGCGCTGCAGCAGCTGCGCCACCAGCGAGTCGCGCGCCGCAGCCGCGGGCGCGGCATCGCGCCGGCGGTCGATTTCACGCAGCCGGTGCTGCAGCGCGCCGAGCAGTGCCGCGCGGCGCTTCGGCGACTGCAGCAGGTCGTCCTGCAGATAGGGGTTGCGGCGCAGCACCCAGATGTCGCCGAGCACCTCGTACAGCATGCGCGCGCTGCGTCCGGTGCGGCGTTCCTGGCGCAGCTGGTCGAGCCAGTCCCAGGCGTCGGCGCCGAGCAGGCGGATGACGATCTCGCGATCCGAGA
Organism: Pseudomonadota bacterium; assembly: GCA_021825505.1. Lineage (GTDB taxonomy): Bacteria > Pseudomonadota > Gammaproteobacteria > Burkholderiales > Burkholderiaceae_C > Thiomonas_A. The sequence goes on along the minus strand of JAKAHP010000291.1, from coordinate 863 downwards.
ACGAGGTGTAGTTGTACGGAATTTCGCGCAGGCGCGCCGGCGCGTCGGCTTCGTCCCGGGTCGTCTGGGTTTCGGGCGGGTTCATGGCATTCGGTCGAATTGACTGCCCATTGTAGGAACCCGGGTTTCCCCCGGTGCGACGAGGCGGAATCCGGGCCGGGGCGAACCCGGCCCGGATGGGTCACTTCTGCGGCATGCCGCTCATGCCGCTCATGCCCGGCATCGCGCCGCTGGCGCTGCGCACTTCGAAGTCGACCTTCAGCTCGGTGCCGTCGGCGAAGCGCAGGCTGACCGGGACGTGGTCGCCGGGCTGGATCGCGTGGCGCGCATGCATCAGCATGATGTGGTAGCCGCCGGGCTTGAACGCCAGCGAGCCGTGCGCCGGCACGACGACCTTGGCGACGTGCACCATGCGCATTTCGCCGCCGGCGCCGGCCAGCGACTCGTGCAGCATGGTCTGTGCGTAATCCGGGCTGCTGGCGCCGACCAGCTCGGCGGCGCGGTCGCCGTCGTTGTGCAGCACGACGTAGCCGCCGGCCGGCAGTCCGGCCGGCAGCCAGCGGATCCAGGCGTCGGTGGCGCGCAGCGCCGGCGCGGCAAAGGCGGGTGCGCAGGCGCAGGCCAGCGCGAACGCGAGCAGACGGCGGCGCGCGGCGGCACCGGGCTTCAAGACGGTGAGGTTTTGCATGTTCAGATTCCAGTGCGCCGGCAGCTCGGCCGCCGGCAAAGATCGGGAGGGCGCGTCAGGCGCGCCGCAGGGCAAGGGGAGCCGCCTGCAAGCAGGCGCATGGCGCCGGCGGTGCGCGCGCCGGCGGGGTGCGGCGCGGCGTGGCGATCGGCACGGCGGCCGCGGTCGTGTCCTG